>JANQMT010000113.1:0-23008 GCA_028279945.1 Clostridia bacterium | reverse complement strand
TTATGAACACCACTCTCCAATAATTCAACCATCTCAGCTGTAAGCAGCCATCCTTCTCCGCACTGGTTGCCTAAAGAAAGAATCTTTTGTGCTTTTTCGGCCAGCTCTTGAATTCTAATAGGCGGCTCAAAACGCTTACTTTTCAATAAAGCTTTACGTACAATGTCTCTCATTCGTTCAATATACCATATGGCGATATTGTTAAGTATCATGGTCTTTTTTGTACCGGCTAAATTTTCATAATTGAAATTTTTGCTGTACATACCATATAAGAAGAAATCCAGTAAGTCAGGGACAACTGCCTCACCACCCTCTTTTTCAATGATCTTTACAATATCATTATTAGCAGTGGGGTGATATTTTACTAATATTTCTCCGACAACACCAATCTTAGGTTTTATCTTATCAATTATATCAATTTTATCAAAATCATCAATTATTTTTTTAACATTTTTTTTAAAAGTTTTCAAGTCTCCGTTGGTTACATTTTCTATACACCGGCCTAACCATGTATTATAAAGTTTATCAGCCGTACCTTTAATCCTTTCATAAGGACGAACTTGATATAAAATACGCATCATCAAGTCGCCGTATAAAATACCAATTAAAGCTTTTCTCCCCATTTTAAAGGATATTTTGAAACCTTCATGCTTTTCTAAACCGACATAGTTTGCTGAAATGACGGGAATATGTCCCATACCCATTTCTTTCAAAGCCTTTCTTAATAAACCGATATAGTTGCTGGCTCTACAGCCTCCACCGGTTTGAGACATCACAACTGAGATTTTGTCTAAATCATATTTACCTGATTTTAATGCTTCAATAATCTGACCCAATGTAACAATAGTTGGATAACACGCATCATTATTAACATACTTTAAGCCTTCTTCAACTGCAAACTTGCTTACAGATGGTAAAACTTCAAGATGGTACCCTTCTGATCTCAAAGCGCCTTCTAAAAATTCGAAATGAATGGGTGACATCTGAGGGCATAAAATAGTATGTTCTTCACGCATCCTCTTAGTAAATTCTTTTACAGAATGTATTTCGTCCTTTTCTTTGGCCACTACATTATGTTGGTCGCGTTCTTCCATAGCAGCTTTTAAAGACCTGATTCTTATCTTTGCAGCGCCTAAATTGCTTCCTTCATCGATTTTAATAACATTATATAGTTTATTGTACCGATTTAATATTTCTTCTACCTGATCTGTCGTAATGGCGTCCAAACCACAGCCAAAAGAATTGAGCTGGATTAATTCTAAGTTATCCTGTGTATTGACAAAGGCTGCGGCTCTATACAACCTAGTATGATACATCCATTGATCCAGCACTCTTAAAGGTCTTTCAACTTGCCCTAAATGCGCTACAGAATCTTCAGTCAGCACAGCAATTCCAAATGAAAGAATAATATTGGGAATACCATGATTGATTTCCGGATCCAAATGATAAGGTCTGCCGGCCAGAACAATTCCTTTTTTATTTTCTTTTGCTAATCGTTCTACCAGCTCTTTTCCTTTAGATTTAATATCTTCTTTAAATTTTTGATCTTCTTTCTCTCCTGCCGATACAGCCGCTTTCATCTCATTAAAAGAGATGTTGTAATCCTTAAACTCTTCAAGCAGCCTTTTAATAAGTCTTTTCTTATTATCATAAGGAAGAAATGGATGTATAAATTGAATATCATGGTCTAAAAACAAATCATCCATATTATTTTTTATCACTTCCGGATAAGAAGCGACTATTGGACAATTGTAATGATTATTAGAATGTTGCTCTTCCTTTATCTCATAATTAATTGAAGGATAAAAAATCGTTTTGACACCTTGCTTAATCAACCAGCTTATATGTCCGTGGACCAGTTTTGCCGGATAACACGCAGTGTCAGAGGAAATGGTTTCAATCCCCATCTCATAAATGGTTTTGGATGACTGGGATGACAATACCACCCTAAACCCTAACTCTGTGAAAACAGTAAACCAAAATGGATAGTTCTCATACATATTTAATACTCTGGGTATCCCAATAACACCTCTGCCGGCTTTAGAAGCGTCTAAAGGTGTATATGCAAATAGTTTTTTATATTTATAGTCAAAAAGATTAGGGATTTGATTTTCTTCAGAATTGTCTGCTCCTATCCCTTTATCACATCGATTGCCTGTTACAAATTTCTTACCGTTATTAAAAATATTGATGGTCAGCTGACAATTGTTTTCGCATCTCTTGCATCTGGAAAACCTGATCTCAGAATCAAATGAATCGATTTCTTTTGCACGAATAATCGATGATACAAATCCTTTGACATGCCTGTCTTTCGCAATCAATGCTATACCAAAAGCACCCATAATACCTGCAATATCCGGTCTAATGACTTCTTTTCCTAACAATTTTTCTATGCTTCTAAGGACAGCATTGTTATAGAAAGTGCCGCCTTGTACAATGATTTTATCCCCCGCATCATCAGGGTTTCTCATTTTGATGACTTTGTACAATGCGTTCTTTATGACAGAATACGATAAACCAGCCGAAATATCTCCGATAGTGGCACCCTCTTTTTGTGCTTGCTTTACTTTAGAATTCATGAATACGGTACATCTAGTCCCCAAATCCACCGGCGATTGCGCAAAATACGCAGACTCAGCAAATTCATCTATTCCAATATCTAATGATTTTGCAAAGGTTTCAATAAAAGAGCCGCATCCTGAAGAGCATGCTTCATTCAGCATGATATTATGGATCACGCCCTCTTTTATTTTCATGCACTTCATATCCTGCCCGCCAATATCTAAAATAAAGTCAACACCCGGCAAGAAATGCTCTGCTGCTTTAAAGTGGGCCATTGTCTCGATTTCGCCTATATCCACAGACAATGCGGTTTGGATAAGGCCTTCACCATAACCGGTTACTGCCGCATTGGCAATCACAGCATTATCCGGTAACTTCTCATATAATCCCTTTAGCATTTCTTTTGAAGCATCTAAAGGTTTACCATCATTATTTTTATAAAAAGAATATAACAAATGTCCTTGCTCATCTATCAATGCTGCTTTAGTCGTCGTTGAACCGGCATCAATGCCTAAAAAGCAATTTCCGGATGCTTTAGCGATATCCCTTCTGGATATGGCATTACTCCCATGACGCTCAGTAAAATCATCATATTCTTCTTGGGTATTAAAAAGCCGTTCAAGATATTTGATATCAGCAAGGGTATCATGATTAGAAACTTTCAACTTGTTGACAATATCTTTTAAGCTGATGTCCGTATTCTTTTCAGATAGTATTGCCGCACCGATTGCAACATAATAATGAGAATCCTCAGGAAAAATAACTTCCTCTTTTTTTAGATTCAAGGTTTCAATAAAGCGTTTTCTTAATTGTGGTAAAAAGAATAACGGTCCGCCTAAAAAAGCAATATTACCTTTAATGGTTCTTCCACACGCTAAACCACCAATGGTTTGGTTCACAACAGATTGAAAAATAGAAGCTGCTATATCTTCCTTTCTTGCACCTTCATTTAGAAGCGGTTGAATATCGGTTTTAGCAAAAACACCGCACCTTGCAGCAATAGGATATATAGTAGAATTATTCTCTGCCAGGCCATTGAGTCCCATTGCATCTGTTTTTAATAAAATGGCCATCTGATCAATAAATGCTCCGGTACCGCCTGCACATGTACCATTCATTCTCTGCTCAATGGTACTACCAAAAAAAGTAATTTTTGCATCTTCTCCACCTAATTCGATCGCTACGTCTGTCTCTGGAATAAATGTTTCAACTGCTTTACTACAAGCAATTACTTCTTGTTCAAAAGGTAACTTAAGTTTCTGAGAAAGAGCAAGACCACTTGAGCCAGTAATTGCGGTTGTCACTGTTATATCCGGATATTCGTTATAAACATCTTCTATAACATCTATAGATTTCTTCCATATATTGGATAAATGACGCGTATATTTTTTGTAGATGATGTTATTGCTTTCATCTAACAATACTGCTTTGATAGTCGTTGAGCCGATGTCAATTCCAAATTTAAAAGTATTATTTTTCATAGCACCCACTCCATAAGTTCATTTTAAATGTCTTAATAATATCTTATATTTATAATTTCATAATAAACTATTATAACCTATTTATATAATCATAGCATAGTTTATTTGTATTAATTCTTTTTTAAATATAATTAACTTAACAAAATATTAAACATTTTTTAATGCATCCTTTTCTCCTTTCTTATCTTATAGGTAAACTATTTTTCGACAAATAGTTTACCTATTATCACCTTATCACTAGTCAAGTGGTTTGTCAAATAATGGACAACGATATTTTTCACAAGATAAACCGTATCTATACGCTCATTAAGACTTTAATCGGTATCCTTTACAAAACAATAAAAAGAGCTGTAAATATAACCCTTTAAAATCATATTTTGAACAGCTCTTAATTGATATTTATAATAGATTAAAGTTTCTGAACACCCTTAATATAATAAACCGTTAATATTTTCCAAACGAATTATCTTTCGGCCCTATATTCAATATTTCTTTATTTAAGGCTTTATTTTCTCCATTCGTTAAAAGATTCTCTGATGTATCTTGTTTGGATTTTTGCCCTTTTAATATAAATTCTTGTATTAACTTTTTCAATGTATGTGCCTGAGCTGACATTTGTTGACTGGCTGATGCACTCTCTTCAGACGTAGCTGTGTTGGTTTGAGTAACATTAGATATTTGCTGAATGCCGCTATTGATTTCATTAATCGACACTTCTTGTTGATTGGAAGCTTGTGCAATTGAAGCAACGATTTGTTCTACATTTGTAATGCCGTCTACGATTTCCTGAAGCGCAGCAGCAGTTTCATTTGCAATCTTATAGCCTTCTTCAACTTTATTAATAGAATCATCTATTAAATTAGTGGTCTCCTTTGCAGCTTCTGCCGACCTTGCAGCAAGGTTTCTTACCTCTTCTGCTACAACCGCAAACCCTTTACCGTGTTCACCTGCTCTTGCAGCCTCTACGGCAGCATTTAATGCTAATATATTGGTTTGGAATGCAATTTCATCAATAACCTTTATAATATTACCTATATTTTTTGATGCTTCTTTGGTTTCTTCCATGGCCCTAAGCATTTGATTCATTTGCCCATTTCCATTTTGCGCATCAGACTTAGCTTTGGATGATAGGTGATTTGCTTTATTAGCATATTCCGCATTTTCTTTAGTTTGATTCGATACTTCCATAGTTGTAGCACTAATCTGTTCAACAGAGCTGGCTTGCTCAGAAGCTCCTTGTGATAAGTTCTGGCTTGAAGAAGCTACTTGATTTGCTCCACTTTCAACTTCTTCTGCTACTGAGTTAATTTCTGAAAGTACTAGATTAAATTGATCTACAATATGATTAATAGATTGTCTTAATAATGAAAAATCACCAATATATTCTCGTTCAATGCTGGAAGATAAATTCTTTTGTGCCATCTGATCCAATACTTGAATGATTTCATTCATATAACCCTGTATGGTTTCACACGTTAAATTTAAACTATCTTTCATTTTACCATGGTCACCTTTATAATCCCCTTGGACTCTGGCACTTAAATTACCTTTAGCTAACTCTCCTAAAACCTCACTGGATTCTTGAAGTGGTTGGATGATCTCATCTAACAATTTATTGAGCTCAACCATTAGGTCTTTCCAGTCACCATTGAAGTTAGAAACGTCTACCCTTTGATTTAGCCGTCCTTGAATTGCAGAAGAAATCAGTGTATTTATTTCTTCATTAACATCTTTTAAGTTATTTCTTAACAGCTCAATGGTTTTATTGATGGTTGCTTTTTTTCCTGTAAATTCTTCTAACTCTGCATCAAAATTACCTTGTACAAATTCAGATACACATGCCATAGATTTTTCTATAACCTCAGCATGGCCTTTAATCATATTATTGATACCTTCTGCCATCTTTTTATAGGAACCTTCAAAATGCTCTGTATCTAAGGTGGCATGCAGGTCTCCTAATTCATGTTGCTCAGAAATATGATTCATTTCATTGATTAATGCATTGAGAGTATGACTCACTTGGTCTATAGAGTTTCCGACAACATCTTCTTCCGATAGTATCTGAATATTAGAATCCAAAGTACCTTCAGCTATTTCTTCAAGAACTTGGGCTTGCTCTTTCCTCTGGTCCGACATATTTAGAAAACTGGTTGACAAATTCCCTAGTTCATCTTTTCGCTTTAAATACTTATCGGGAATAAAAATATCAATGTTGCCATCAGCCATAAGATGCGACTGGTCGGTTATGTGTTTGATAATATCAATAACATTCTTAGAAATATATAATACCAAGATAATAGCAAATACAATGCTGATTAAAGGTATGAATATAAACATATATGGTAAGCTTTCGTTGATCATTTTATAAGTAGACTCTGCATCGATGTCGGTTGCAACAATTCCTACCATTTCATTATTTGAATTATAAATTGGAACAGATGCGGTTAATAGGTATCCCCATTCCTCATCAAAGCTTATATCTGAAACAAAGGGATCTCCGGTTTCAAAAAAAGAATCCGGCATATCATAACTTTCTTTAGGTTCTAAATATCCAAATTCACAGATATCTTCTCCTTCTCCGGCTTCTACAATATATTTGAAATTATCATCACCGTTATCTACAATCGTATATAAATATGTAACATCTGTAGCTATTTTTAAATTATCCAACATTTTCTTTAATTCATCAAAATACTCGTGGTTATCATTACTATTTGCAAGTTTCTCAAATCGATCGCCATCAACATTTATAGCGGCTGACTTTGCAACCATAAGTGCTTTTTCTTGAGACAATTCCAAATAGTTACTTTTATTAGTAAAATAGTTGAAAGCTCCATAAATGGTCATACTTAATAAGAGCATTACAATGATAAGACTTGCAACTTTTACGCTAATTGAAACAAAATTCTTTTTCCTCATTTTTTATTACCTTCTTCCCTTATGTTTTGTCTTAACTACAAGATTAAAAAATCATGTAAATTAGTAGTATAAAGTTTACATAAAAATATTAAAGTTAATCATAATGCTTTATTAAGTATTTTAATACAAAAAAATAAATCAACTTACTAAAAGCTGACTGTTATTGACGTCCCTCCTTTCTACTAAATCATTACACTCAAAAAAACAAGTATAAATTGGGTCCATAACTTTCTTTTATAAACCTATATTAGTAAAACTAATCTTGGTAACCCAGCCACCATAGTGTGATAACCTTAGGTCTGTGATTTTGCGTCTCTACTTTTCAGTAAATTTGCCTTTCACTTAGGGATTATTCATTTTTATGTATCATATTAATGGTAATTAATTTGTTAATAATTGTCAATATTTTGCATTAAAAGAGCAAATTAGTACTTAAAATACAGCAAATTAGTATTCAAATGAAAATTTTCTGAATTATTAATGGTAAAAAATACAGCGTTAAATAGAGGTTTTGCTCATTCAAAACCTCTATTTAAATCTTTCTAATAGACTTAATTAAATGGTTGCATCCTTTCTCAATCTGAATAATCCAATTGCGTAAGCACACACACCCATTCCTAAAAGTATCAAAATTGAATCCATTGAGTTCATAAGACTGCCGTTTTTAATGGCTATATCTGTTAATCCCAAGACCGCCCATTTATGAGGGGTTATATTTGCAAGCAACAATAATATCTTTGAAGTGACAACCTCAAGGGGCCACATACAACCTCCCAGCATAGCAAATGAAGTCAATATGATGGGCGTAAAGGCTGAAAGTTGACCGGAAGTTTTTACAAAGGTAGATAAAAGTAATCCAATGGCAGTCAGTGAAAAAACAAAAGCAATAATAACCAATAAAATATCCAATATATTTCCACCCCAGTTCAAATCGAACAGAAACCTTCCTGCTACAAAAATAACTGACAGCTGAATAATTCCCGATAACATAGGTATTATCGTATATCCCATTAGTATAGATATTTTAGAAAGTGGTGATGTCATCATTCTAAAATAGGTTTTATCTTCTTTATCAGTGACAATTTGACCAACACCAAAAACCATAGTATAAGCAGAAAACAAAATAGCAAAACCGATTATTTGTCCTTTTACATTGTTATTTCTTCTGTTTTCCATATTACCGCTTACTGTCTGAATATCAATTGGTTTTCGATATAGCCATTGTTGTTCAAAGGATTCCGACATATCATTTTTAACTTTATCTATATTTACAGTTGGTATTTCTTTGAAAATATCTTCGCCCAGCTTCATAACTTTATTTCTTTGATGATGATTGGCAAGCAATCCCATCAAGTTATTTTTGAGTGTTCTGATCTCCACATCATCTTTTAGCGCTATGATCTTTAATGATTCACCCGTTTCATAACCGGTATCAGTAAAATCCCCCTCAATATAGATAGCGGCACTATATTTGCCTTCACTTAAATCTTCAACACCTGAATCGTAATCATCTAAAGACACATTATAGTTATTAGTGTTTCTAATACTTTCGATTAATGCTTCACTCAACGGATTATTTGCCGCATCTATCACTAAAATACTAGGGTGATATGGACTGCCTCCTGCCATTCCGGAAAAAGCAAAAGTAAGCACTAAAGTCATAATGGTCATGACGGATATGATTAAAAAGCTTTCTCTAAGCCTCTTTAGACCTAACTTTAAAACGGTTAGCATGTCCTTTTCCCCTTTCTTTAGTAGTTATTATAATAGCAATAGCTGTAAATATGATGCCATTGGCTAATATAATCAACAGCTCTCTACTGATATCAGCAAGGCTGCTGCCGGCCATGATTTGCATAAAAGCCTGTAAAGAAACACCGTTAATAGGCACTACAGAAAAACGCTGTAACATCTCAGGTAATACCTGAACAGGAATATAAGCCCCTCCAACCAGTCCAAAAATTTGGAACACCACACTTTCCATTGCTGTGGCTAATGAATAATTGCCCATTTTTAACGTTATCACACTAAACAGGGTTCCCAATCCTGCAATTGCAAAGGCAGATAAAATCACAACCACTAAAACAGATGCGAGATCGCCCCATACAACATTAAAAGCTATCCTTGAATAAATCATCATACTCATCATCTGTAAAACAGCTATTGCAAAAACCACTATATATTTACCCATTACGATTTGATAATGCTTATAACCGGCTACCATCATCCTTTGTAAGGTATAGCTTTTCTTTTCATCAAGCAATAACGTGCTGCCTTGTGCTGCAGAAAAAAGCAAAAACAAAGTCATCATACTGATAGCGTAATAGGACATGGAACCTATGGTCTTTTTTCCTTCTATGGGTACGATTTCAATATCCATATTGTTTTCATTCATAGAAAATGCTTCCATAAAATCATCCATTTGCTGCATACCTTGATCCAACATATCATACTTGGCAAATTGTTGAACCAATACATTCTTTGAAATCGTTAGTGAAGAAAAGGTATCTGAATAAGCTTTCATTAAATCTTCTGTGATGGATGCTGTCATTCTATTATTCGGGTTTTTAAAGACTTGAATTTCAATTTCATTCCTAAAAGGGGTCAACATATTAATGTATGAATCCATTAAAAAATTCTCCGGTAAGACGATTGCGGCAGAGTAGGTGTTCTTTTCTAAACCTCTCATGGCTGTATTGAATCCCACAATGTCATAGTGCACCATTTCTTTTATCTCTTCAGAACCAAAAAACTCTTCGAAAAAAACAGCTTCGATATCTATATCGGCTATGCCTTTTGACATGGCTTTTATATCATCTTCTGAGATACCGGCCCCTAAAAAAGATTGGCTAATGGTATCTTCAAATCTGCTTTTAAAATTATGATTGTCGTATTGTTTCACAATAGCAATATTAAATGGATGAACGGTATATTCATTAGAAAACACACCGGATAAAGCCAGCCCAAGGATAGATGTCAATACCATTGGCATAATAACCAATATAGCGACTATTTTAGGATCCGTAAATACTGATCTTAAATCTTTTAAAATAAGCTTTAATATCTTCATATCGCTTCACCTAATCCCTTAGATCTTTTCCGGTCAAGTATAAAAATACGGATTCTAAATTGGGCTTCTCTATATCTAATGTCGTCATTTTAACACTGAGATTCTTTGTTTTCATGACAATATCTTCAATCAAGTTCTCTCCATTTTTAATACTAAAATAGATGGTTTCGCCATCTGTGCGCAGATTATCTATATAGGATATTTCTTTAACCGCTTCTACCAATTCCGGCATGACAACATCAAATCCAATCTTCACTTTTTTCTGTCCACTGATGATATTGATCAGTTCTTCTTTGCTGCCTGATGCAATAATTTTTCCTTCATCCATGATTTCTATTCGCCTGCATAAATCCTCTACCTCTTCCATATAATGCGAAGTGTAGATAATCGTCATACCTTGCTGATTCAGTTTTTTAACCGTATTCAATATATGGTTCCTGGATTGAGGGTCAATACCAACAGTCGGTTCATCCATTATTAATAATTCAGGTTCGTGCAATAAACTTACCCCAATATTTAACCTTCTTTTCATTCCCCCCGAATAAGTCTTCACTTTATTTTTTAATCGATCTGAAATACTTATGATTTCAGAAACTTCCACAATTCTTTCTTTTAGTTTCTTTCCTTTTAAGCCATAGGCTTGCCCCCAAAATTTAAGATTGTCATAACCATTCATATTTTGGTACAAAGCAATATCTTGAGGCACGATACCTAATCGTTCTTGTATGCATTTCGGTTTTTTAACAATACTGGTTCCTTTAAATAATATATCCCCGCTATCAGGGTGAAAAAGAGTTGATATCATAGAAATTGCTGTAGATTTTCCCGCCCCATTTGGTCCAAGCAGACCTAGGATTTCTCCTTTTTCAACAACAAAGCTTATGTCATTAACAGCGTTAATATTGCCATAACTCTTTTTTAAGTTTTCTACTCTCAATAAATCCATGACTGCCTCCTTTTTAGTTCATCATGTCAAACAGAACAGGTGCTTCAGTTGAGAAATCTTTGACATCTAAGATTTCAGCATCGGACACTTCAGGAAATTTAATCTTTTGTTCTTTATTAATATTATAAAGTAAACCGCTGAGGTCAAAAGTAACACCTTTAAAGTATGGATCATCATAATTAATTTTAAACCTCATATCTTCCTTTACCACATACCCATCCGCATCAACAAAAGCTTCATAAATAAGGTATTCTACTTCTGCCTCTTCAGTATTTAAGATAATCATTTCGTCTAAAGTATACGCTTTCTCTCCAAATTTCTCATCATTCATTAAATTTTCTATGGCAGCATCTTCTTTAATAATTGTCATAACTTCATTTAAAAAATTAATCCATTCATTCCCAAAGGCCACTGAATATTTTTTACTTTTTACTACGCCGGATGGTGTATCTACTAAAATATTTTCTCCTTTGAATACATTTTCACTATTCACATAAGAATTCCATGTATCTTCGATTTTCTTTATCGTTTCGTCTGAGAAATTGATATCGTTAAAATTGGTTTCTTCTTTCAGATCACTTAATTTGATATATTTACCTATACTCGTCAACTCAATTAATATATCATCCTCTTTACCGTAAACAGTAGAATCAAAACCTACGCCGCCTAGCTTTGTATACATATTATTCTCAAATATTTCTTGATTATCATCATATTTCATTATTCCCTTATAACTCATATCTTTGAGTTTATTAATTTCATTCTTTGCTTCTTCATCAAAATTTTCCAAATTAAAATCAAGAGCAACATCTATTTTTACTTCTTCGCTGGCTCTTTTAATTTGCTTAGTTTTTTCTACACTGCTTAAATAGCTTTCATAATCATTACCACCACAACCCATTAATCCAACTATAGTCATTAAAAGTACAAAACAAAGTAAAATACTGACCATTATTTTTGATTTTATATTTTTCACCCTTTTCAACTCCTTCCTTCATAATTGATATAATATATCATACCACCTAAAAGTATCATACATTCATTATGCTCAATATAAAAGTAACTAAAATCACTAATTTTAAAAAAATACATGACTTTTGTCACGTTTATATGAGAGCATCCTCGTTTCATTACTAGGCTTCATTGAAAATAAAATATTTTGCAATTGAAATGTAGGTGTATAAACGAATATTTATACACCTACATTCAATTTGTTTACAACTTTATATTAATTTATTTTTGATCGAAAAGATTGCCACTTGTGTTCTGTCTCTTAATTCTAATTTATCCAGAATCTTAGTCAAGTTGTTTTTTACCGTTCCTTCACTTAAATAGAGTTCCTCTGATATTTCTGAATTATTCTTTCCACTGCCTATCATTTTAACGATTTCCAATTCTCTATTTGTCAGCAGCGCAACCCTTGAATCCACTTCAAACTTCTTTTCTTCTGTTTTATGATTTAATTGAGCAATGACTCTTTTAGCAACATTACTATCGATATAAACCCCGCCATTGATGACGGACTTAATCCCCTTATAAATTTCCTTTGGCTGGGCATCCTTTAAAGCATATCCGTCTATACCAATACCAAAGCCTTCTTTTATATACGCATCATCATTAAAAGTCGTCAATAATATTACTTTTATGCAAGGATAATCTCTTTTTATAATTCTGGCAGCTTCTATACCATTCATCACTTCCATTTGTATGTCCATAAGAATGACATCCGGATTATTGCATCTCACTTTATCAATAGCATCTTTGCCATTCTCAGCTGTCGCAACTACCTCTAGACCTTCCTCAGATGATAAAATCATTTTCAGACCCTCTACCATTATAGGCTGGTCATCCACTATCATTAAATTAATCATCATGCCTCCTATGAATATAACCTTTTATATAAAATCCATTATCACTTCCAAAAGTAATCTCACCCTTTAAGGCTTTAACTCTTTTCTCCATATTTCTTAATCCGGTCCCTTTTTCAAAAGCCCTATTCCCTTTACCATTATCCCAAATGGAAAACTCAATGATTTCATCTCTGTTACCGGCAATTTTTATGGATATTTCTATCTTGTTAGGATACCCATGCTTCAGAGAATTTGTCAATGATTCTTGAATAATTCTAAACAGAGACTTTTTTACAGACTCGCTTTCGTTTTCCAAACTGATACCCTTATAATCAATATTAATATTCGTCCTTTGCTGAAATCGCTCAAGCAAATGATGGATATTGATATCTTCCGAATTCAGAGTTTCAACCACTTCTCTAACTTTGCTCAAACTATTTCGTGCATTATTCAAACTATTGCTCAGTCTCTTTTTAGCTTCACCTTGATTTTTTTCAAACAAGTGATTAACGATTTCCATTTCCATGATCAAAGCACTCAATTCATGTCCCAGACTATCATGCAGCTCTCTTGCAATTCGATTTCTTTCTTCTGTGGTTGCCATATCACTTAACTTTTCTTGGTACAATACCAGTTCGTTATTCAATTGCTCCGTTTTTAGCTTCTCTCTCTTATAAACAATAGCCATATCTACAGCCGTTGCAATAAGCAGATTGATGATTAAGAAAAAAATGAATTGGGTCATATTTTTAAAATTACCGTCAAGCCTCAATAAAACAATATATTTATAATTTGCAACGATTAACGCAATGACTTGTAATATTACGGTTTCTTTTAATTTAAAAAGATAAGCATTTTCAACGATTGATAAGATATATATCATCATTAAGAAATAGTTGATCAAATATCTGGATTGAATTTCCAATAAAAATACTAACATGATTTCAATCAATGCAACAATAAGAATAACACTGGGATTCTTAAATCTAAAATTGGCTTTTAATAAACTGATACATAAAAAAATAAGGGATAAAATCAGTATACTTGTCAACCTTTGAAAAGAAGCACTTTCAAACATAATGGATAAAATCATTATCCCCACAAATATTAAGTTCTTAATCATAGAGCCCTTTGATACTGGCATATTAACCTACTTCACATTATTTTTTATTATTATACCGGCTACTTTATCATCTTTATATAACTTATCGTTATTATATACATTTTCTATTTTTTTACTTCCAAAATAATTGGTTCCCCAAACACCTGATAAAATCATGACGGCACCCACCATCTGATACCAATAAAATGCCTCATGCCGTATTAAAACACCTGCAAGAATGGATACCACACTGGATAAGTTAGCGAAAACAGCGGATCGAGAAGCTTCAATTTTTGATAATGTATAGTGTGATAAAAAGAATGCCAAAACAGATGACAATACCCCTAGATAAAGGACTGCTGATACCACTTTAATGTTTAATAAAGGTTCAAAATAATATAGCATATCCCCTTTTATAAGATGCTGTAAAATAGCAATCCCATTAAAAAATATGGCGCCGCAGCACATCATCACAAAGGTGATTTCCAAAGGGTTAAAGACTACAGAAAGTTTTCTTGACAGTATATTAGAAGCAGAAGCGCATAACACAGCTAACAAAAGTATCATGAGCCCACTCACACTTGAACCTATTTCATTGCTCTTCATGACAATAATAAAAACAGCCCCCGATACGGATATGCCAATAAAGAGTACTTGTACCTTGCTTGGCATTTCTTTTAAAAACACCACAGCCAAAATTGTTACAATAACAGGTATTATGGCTATCATCATGCCCGCTTCAGATGAAGTGGTCAGTTTGACGCCAAAAATTTCAAAAGTGAAATAAGCAGCAGGTTGTACAAATGCAATTGGTATTAACCGTTTAACATTTTTTTCTTTATAATCCACCTCAATGACATTAAATGCTTTCAGAACCAATAATAAAATTGCTGCCATACCAAACCTTAATCCCAAAAGATGAAATGGATCGATTTCAGTTAAAGCTTCTTTTGTGAATAAAAAAGAAAAACCAAAAATTACAGCTGCACTTGTACTCGATAAATATGGTAAATATTTTTCTCTTTCAACCATACCCCTACCCCTTAAATTCTTAACCTAATATCCTTATAATCTTATCCCCACAATTCTTCATCTGTTGGAACAGGATTGTCTTTCATAAAATGTGCGATACGAGAAATATTGATTAAATGTTTGTAATCCAAATTTTCTGAAATGCTATTGTTCCCCCATGATCCGCAGCCCAAAGTATTGGTAGGCGCTAACCCATTAAAGAAACTGCCTCCGGCATTGGTTGCAGACGCTTGGTTAACAACAAACCTGGATGCTTCTAATTGCTCTCCTGCATATTCAATATTCTCCAGCGTATTAGAATGGATGGCAACACTATGGCCTTTACCTTCTGCTTCAAGGTTATCCTTAGCGATGACAACCGCTTCTTTAAAATCTTTGTATTTATATGCTGCCAATACAGGACACATTTTTTCTTTTGCCAATATGTCGTCATCCCCGCTGCCGTCAGCCTCAATGACAATCACTCTTGTATCTTCAGGCACAGATACATTGGCTAATTTTGCAATTGCCTGTACAGACTGACCTATAGCGTGTCGATTCATATGCCCTGCTTCAAATATTGCATTTCTAAAAGCTTCTTTTTGGGCTGTGTCCGATACATAAAACGCACCATTTTCTTTGAATACATCTATGATCTCATTATATTTTTCTTCCGGCATAATAACCGATTGTTCCCCGGAACAAATAATGCCATTATCGAATATTCTACCGGTAATAATTTTAGGGACCGCATCCTGTATATCTGCATCTTTGTCCATAATACATTGAACGTTTCCTGCACCAACACCTAATGCCGGTTTTCCACTGCTGTACGCAGCCTTTACCATACCCATACCGCCTGTTGCAATGACCACATCTGCGCCGGCAATCAAATCGCGTGTATTCTCTCTTGATTGCTGATCCAAAATTTGAATCAAATTCTTAGGTACCCCTATTTTCTTTAATTCTGCATTAATCATATCAACCGTTGCCGTGCTGCATCTAAGGGCTCGATGGTGAGGGGTGATGATGATGGCATTTCTGCCTTTTAATGCGAACATGGCATTACTCATAGGTGTGACAATTGGGTTTGTACACGGTGTAATGGCTGCGGCTACCCCCATGGGCTTAGCGATCTTCGTGATACCTGTAGCATCATTTCTTTCAATAATCCCTACAGACTTCTTGCTTTTAAGGTTATTCCAAATGACTTTTGCCTTCATCTGGTTCTTAACAACCTTATCTTTATAGACACCCATACCGGTTTCTTCTATTGCCATTTCAGCAAGGACTTCGGCATTATCGTGAACAACTTTTGCTACGATTTTAACCACTTCGTCTACTTGCTCCTGGTTATATTTTTCAAATTCTTTTTGAGCTCCTCGAGCTCTTTGGATATATCCCATAATATAAACATTTTCCATTTGTCAGTTCCTCCTTAGTTTATAAATATTACTTCATAGATCCTGTTTTCATGAATTTAGAATGCCAAGACAATGCTTCATCCAAGATATGTGGTGTATGCTTGGCGCCGCTTTCATAGGCTCTGTTAAAGTAATCCATTAACTGATCTTTATAGTCGGGATGCGCACAGTTTTGGATGACTGTTATTGCTCTTTCCTTTGGACTCAAACCTCTTAAATCAGCATATCCTTGCTCGGTGACGATTACCATGCTGTCATGCTCAGTGTGGTCAACATGAGATACCATGGGAACGATGGATGAAATGTCACCATTCTTTGCTATAGATGCTGTACTGAATATGGTTAGATATGCATTTCTGGCAAAATCCCCGGAACCGCCTATTCCATTCATCATCTTTGATCCCATAACATGTGTCGAATTAATATTGCCATAGATATCAACCTCTAATGCCGTATTCATAGCAATTACACCTAACCGTCTTGCAACCTCAGGGTTATTACTGATTTCTTGAGGTCTCAATATAATTTTATCTTTAAAGTAATTGATTTCTTCTTCAAACTTGACTAAACCTTCCGGTGAAGGACTTACCGCAGTAGTGGCCGCCATCACCGCTTTACCGCATCTTAATAAATCTAACATGGAATCTTGAACCACCTCAGTATAGCAGGTTAGGTTCTCAAATTCCGAATCGCATAGACCGTATAAAACTGCATTTGCAACGCTTCCAACGCCAGATTGTAATGGAAGTAAATTCTCAGGTAACCGCCCTGCTTTCACTTCTGCTCTTAGAAAATCTAAAATGTTCTCGGATATCTTTTTAGATGTCTCATCAACCGCTCCCAATGACCTTGTTTTATCTTGCATATCCGTTACAACAACTGCTGCAATTTTATCCATTCCACAAGGAATATAAGTCGTACCTATTCTATCACTTGGATGACTTAAAGGAATCGGCTTTCTATTGGGTGGATTTTCTGTCATATATATGTCCGCCATTCCTTCAAGGGCCATAGGTTTGGCGAGATTAATTTCTACAATAACTTTATCTGAATTTTTTATAAGGGCCGGTGTATTGCCAATACCGCTGGTAGGTATAATATGCCCTTCTTTTGTCACCGCCAAAGCCTCTACAATGGTGATGTCTATATGATTTAATAGTGCATAATTGATAAACTGAGTAGAATGACTCAAATGCATATCAATATATTCTATTTCTCCACTATTGATTTTATTTCTTAAAGCTGAATTGGTTTGGTAAGGAAGTCTTTTTTCTACAATACCTGCTTCAGCAAATGCCCCATCTATCTCAGGACCTGTAGATGCACCGGAATAAACCGATATTTTTAACTTGTCTTTTTCCTTTTTAACACGTTCAGCCAAAGCCAGGGTCACAGCCTTAGGGTATCCGGAGGGCGTAAACCCGCTAACACCTACAGCCATACCATCTTTAACAATTCTACTGGCTTCATCAGCCTCCATTATCATATCATATAATGCGTCATTTCTTAATCTTTCTTTTATAATTTCTTTATTCATTATGACTCACCTCTCTATATTATCGGCAATTTATGAAGTATAATTGTGAATATTACCATTCCCAGCAATGCAAATGGATAGGTTGCACCATATCCTGCAGCAGGATCATCACTTTCAAGGGCATCGATAGCTGCCCCCAATCCAGGTGTAGATGTCATGCCGCCGCATATAGCTCCAGCCAGCATGATCCAGTTTAATTTGAATACATATCTTCCGATTAAGAACCCTGCAAGCATTGCTAAAATACCAACTGCAAGTGATACCAATGCTAAGTATACACCTGATCCAAGTAATGCATCAAATACTTTGTATCCATATCTTAATCCTATTATAGCCAGAAAGAAAGCCAATCCTATTTCTCTAATTAAGGTTAGTGATTTTGGCTCCATTCTGAATGAAACAGGGCCAATTTTACCCATATATCCGAGTAATAGTCCTGTAATCAGAACACCGCCTGTTGAACCCAGACTGAAGTATCCTAAAGGTCCTAAGTTGATTTGAATGCTTCCCAAAATATATCCTACAACACATGTAATAGAAAAAGCAATCAGATTAAATGGTCCATCGGGTATGTCTTTTGTCTTAACGGATTTTCTGGCTTCATCCATTTCCAATGCAAAACGTCTTTTTTCTTCATTAACATCCATTTTGAATATTCTATGAAAAAAGTTAACCGCAAATATGACGATAATGACGCCAAAGGGGTATCCAATAGCATGCCCTATGCCAACACTTGCCTCGGCATTAGCAACATAAGTCTTTACTTGTTCTTCGGTGACTTCCGGTGTGTTTTCATGCGTTAAACCTCCCGAAGGGTCCATCACTTTAAGCACCTGGTCCTTGCTCTCATTTTGCATTTCCGAATAGTCTGCTATAAATTCTTCTGCATGATCTTTTGCGGTCTCAAGAGCAGCACCTAAGCCCGGCGAGCTTGTCAAAGCGCCTGTATAAACGCCTGCAACCTCATATACATTTGAGTTTAAGCCTAATAGATTTGCACCGCATGTTGCCACATAGGTTGTACCTGCTCCTACAAATGTAATGATGATACCTAAGACAACAAACTTTGCACCATATTTTTTAAGTACCGCGCCCATATCTTTTGCAGCTAATAATCCTACAGCAGCTACAAAGAATATAAGCGATAACTTAAAAAAACCGGAAGATATAATGCCTGCATCAATCATCTTGCTTGCTGCCGTATATCCTTCTGCATCAGCGCCTTGCGCCATAATATGATTACCAAATCTATATATTCCCCATCCAATAATTAGACCGGTAAACAAAGCTCCCGACACTCCAAAATTAAATCTTCCAAATTTCACTTTTCCAAACAATAATCCTGTGGCAATAGCTAAAAACATCAAAATATAAGGGCTGGTAATTAAATCAATCCATTCAAATTTCATTTTTGCATCCTCCCTGCAGCTTAGTAATTAAACATTGATAAAAGTTAGTTATTTTTTTAACAAAGTCGTTTAAAATAATAATCATTACTTAACATGATTGATTATTCAGGTTTAAAATTAAGTTTTAACAGTTTTTGCTTTAAGACAATGGTAACTTTATACCGTTGACGTTACAAAGTTACTTTAAATGTAACTTGTTTAAGTTTTTTTTGTTATTTTTTTAACAATATTTATAAAAAAAATAATTGACCGCGTGTCAATTTAATACTATTCTCATTTTTGATATTTGTCAATAGTTTTTAGTTAATTTTTTAACAATCATTATTTTACATTGATCTCCTTTTTTCTCATTTGTAATATAGCTTCTTTTTTCAATGATTTAAGAGAATAAAAGACAAATTTAATCAATATAAGTGTTGAATGCAATCTATATTTTATAATATCTAATTTCAGAATTTTCCAGAAAAATGTACAATGATTGTACTATTTTTCGTACAAACCATTATGTTATTTAATTAACAATATATTCAGATTAGTCAGTTAAATTGGATATAAAAAAAACCCAGCATTTTAAAATACCAGGTTTTTAGCTAAGCTGTAAGAATGATGGGTTCGTTTCTTGTTACGACAATGGTATGTTCAAATTGTGCTACAAAGCTTCCATCAGGCGTTTTTAATGTCCAGCCGTCTTTTTCTTGGAAAGCATATTCAGCCCCTGTTGAAATAAAAGTTTCTATTGCTAATACAATGCCATTATTCAATATTCTTCTGTCTAATTTATCACAATAGTTTAAAATATCATTGGGCTCTTCATGCAGCCTTCTTCCAATGCCATGACCCGCTAGGTTTTTAATCACTGTAAATCCATATTTTCGAGCTTCATTGTTGATCACTCTTCCGATCTGATTAATCCTGCTTCCGGCAGTGGCTTTTTCAATTGCTTTTTTTAATGCAGAACGTGAACACTCAATAAGACTTTTTTTGATTGCAGACACTTTCCCAACGGGAACAGTCACCCCTGTATCACCAAAATATCCATCTAACTCAGCAGACACATCAATATTTACGGTATCGCCTTCTTTCACAACTAACGAACCCGGTATCCCATGTGCGGCAACATCATTTAAGCTGATACAGGTCGCCTTTGGAAAATTACATTCACATTTTGGAGCAGACCTGGCACCGTACTTTGACAAAACCTTTTCTCCAATATCGTCAAGTTCAGCAGTTGTAATACCAGGCTCAACGGCTTTTTTCATTTCTTCTCTTGCTAACGAAACAATTTTTCCAATCCTTTTTAATGCTATTAAATCTTTTTCCGAATCTATTGACATTTTATCATCTCCTGAGATTATTTTAACATATTATAGAAGTATCTTCATTAAAAGCAACCTGTGATCTTAAAAATTTTATATTTTATTCAATCTGGGTTCAGTTATCTTTCAACAAATCAGGCTTACTTTTTTTAATGGGATGACTGTCAAAAGATTTCATTTCACGAAATATTGCCGTAGTCGCCACTATGAAAGAGAAAAAATCTGATACAGGTGCGGCAAGCCATACACCCAGAAAGCCATATCTTAAGGGCAATAATAAAATCAAAGGTATTAAAAAAATCACCTGTCGTGTAAGGCTGAGAAACATAGCTTTTTTTGGTTTTCCTACAGCTTGAAAGTAATTAGAGCAAATAATCTGAACTCCTACAACCGGAAACATGGTTAAAAAAACCTTTATCCCTTTGCTTCCCACTTCAATAAGTTCACCATCATTGGCGTTGAAAACAGAGATCACAAATTCCGGTGCATATTGAGATAATACAAATCCTATCAGCACAATAAATGTAGCCGATGCACCGGCCAAAACAAGGGTTTGCTTGATACGGTCATATTGTTTTGCACCATAATTATAGCCAATAATGGGTTGGCATCCTTGATTAATGCCGAATACCGGCATCAGTATCAGCAGAACAAAGCTATAAATGATACCAAAAGCAGAAACCCCTATATCCCCGCCATACATCATAAAAGCACGATTAAATAGAAATAAAATACAACAAGAGGCAATCTGCATGGCAAATGGTGCCGAGCCGATAGAAAATATGTCCATTACCACACGCTTCTCTAACCGCAAATTCTTTTTACGGAACTTAAGCAGGCTTTTGCCTCTTAAGAAGTAGGCTAATACCCATATAGATGCAATCAGTTGCGCTATAATGGTTCCAAGTGCGGCACCTTGTACCCCCATTCCCATACCCATAATAAAGATGGCATCCAATATGATGTTGACGATTGCACCAATCAGCATGGTCATCATCGCCATAACGGCATTCCCTTCTGCTCCAATAAATCGATTGATGCCAAAACTAACCATCTGAAACACCGATCCAAATAGTATAATACTTAAATACGCTCTAGCATAGGGGCGCACAAGATCACTGGCATTAAAAAGTGTTAAAATAGGGGTTAATAATAACAATCCCAACACGGTTAACATTAAACCAATACCGACCATAAGTATTAAAGCATTTCCCATCACTTTTTCCGCTTCTTCTTTTTGCTTCTTGCCCAAATTAATAGATATACGCGCAGCCCCGCCAATACCCACAAGCATTGCAAAAGCCAGTATAATAATCATTACCGGAAAAGTAATGGTTAAGCCTGCTATGGCAATAGAACCTTCTGTTTGCCCTATAAATATTCTATCTACTACATTGTAAAGTGCATTAACCAGCATACCAATAATAGCAGGAATAGAAAACTTCCATAAAAGGGTACCAATTTTCTCCTCACCCAGTCGTTTTGCATTATCCATATCTAGTCCTCCTTAAAGCTTTTCCAGCACTCGTATCGTCTTTTCTACTCCTTCAAAAAAAATATCTAAATCTTCCTTAGGTAATTTTTCTAATATCTTAGATATCTCAAATTGAATCAATGGATATTTTTCTTTTTTATATACCTTCCCCTTGTCGGTAAGATATATCCAAATCTTTCTACGATCTTGTTTGTCATTCTCTCTGGTCACCAAATCTTTTTCTATAAGGCTGTCAATAAGAGTGGTTACACTCCCCTTTTTCATATAAAGCGTAGCGCCTAACTCAGAGCTGGTAATTCTCCCTCTATTTCCAATAATCATTAATGCACGAAATTGGTTGTTATATAAAAATTTATCCTGCTCATTCACCTTTCGATATGCCGGCCCAATTTTTTGTTGAACAAGAGGAATTAAACGGGTTATCATTTTAATATTTTTTTCTTGTATTGAAGTTGCCATAGAAGTCTCCTCCCACTTATGTAGTTAGTTATCAAACCGTTAGATATCAAACTATTTCACTATATATTTTAGCCCATTTACATAGTAAAAGCAATTTATTTCTTTTTTATAATATTCTAATTTTACCATATGTGAAGCATTATAAACGGATGATATACACTTTTGTCTCAAGAATACTGTGAATACTGACAGAAATGAATAAACCGCTTTGAAAGCGGTGAGGCTATCGAAAAATAAATACAGGCGTATAAATATTCGTTAATGCATTCATTTGGAGAAAATTTGATGGCATATGAACTATAAAAGTCTAACCGCAGGCAAACCGTCGTCCATGACTTATACCTGCTAACAAACGTCCTGTTTGTTCACGACTTTTATAGCCCATCTGCCACCTAAATTTTCTGACCAAATGAACACAAAAAAACGA
>JANQMT010000077.1:0-22529 GCA_028279945.1 Clostridia bacterium | reverse complement strand
TACGACTTTTATAGCTCATCTGCCACCTAAATTTTCTGACCAAATGAACACAAAAAAACGAATATTCATACACCTGCATTCATTTTTCTAGTACTTTTTTGATAACCTGTAAAAATCCTTCTATAAAAGGATTTTTTTTTTGCTTTCAACTAATGCTCGGTTAAGCTATTCAAAGCATTTCTGTTTTTTATTATGATTTAGAGAAAATACATTTACACCACAATAATGAGCAATTACAGGTGCATTTTTTGAACCCAATGACAATTGAAAAGGGGATATATACGCTTTTATAATATATATGAAGGGACGGGTTAAAAAGTATGCGCATACACAAATAAGGATATTAACACTTTCATTGTATAGATGCAATAGGTTATTAGGAGTGGAGGAAGTTTACATGATTTACCAGGAGTTAATCCATTTGGATATGGAAGTACAAAGTGTTGAAGAGTACTTTAATAAAATGGCAGAAAAACTTGTATTATTAGGATATGTAGAAAACTCTTTTTTGGAGGCTGTTAAAACCCGTGAAAAGAAATTTCCCACGGCCTTACCCATCAAACCGTTTTCTGTGGCGATTCCCCATACGGATCCATTGCACATCAAGAAACCTTTTATTGCGGCTACACGACTTAGGAGTCCGGTGAAATGGAAGGAAATGGGAAATAATGAGATTGAACAAGATGTTAAATTTGTTTTCATGCTGGGATTGCATAGAGAGGATGACCATATAAAGTTATTACAGCTGTTAATTGATAATTTCCAGCGAGAAGATTTGATGGATAGGTTTTCAAATGCAGAAACTAAAGAGGAGTACATGAAATTGATTTTATCCATTGATGGATTGGAAGATGATCTTGGTATGAAGATAATCTAAGAGGAGGAAAAATATGAAAAAAATTATTGTAGCTTGTGGAAGTGGTGTGGCAACCTCTCAAACGGTGGCCAGTAAAGTTAACCGACTGCTTAAAGAAAACAAAGTAGATGCTCAAGTGGAAGTGGTGGATTTGAAATCCGTTGAAAGACATATGGATTCCAGTGTAGCTTATATTTCTATTACGAAAGTAAACAAAAGCTATCCTATTCCGGTATTTAACGGGATCGCTTTTTTGACAGGTGTGGGACAACAGCAAGAATTGGAAAAACTCATAGAGGTATGTAAGTAAATGATAAAAACATAACAAAGAATAGGAGTGGAATATATGCAAATTTTAGATAATGTGGTAGGTTATTTATTAGAGTTGGGACCAGCGGTCTTTGTTCCGATTATTATTATATTTGCTGGTTTGCTGGCAGGAATGAAATTTAAAGAAGCCGTATCCTCAGGAATTACGCTGGGGGTTGCCTTTACGGGGATGGGTATTTTGATCGGCTTCATGATTGGCGTTATTAGTCCTGCTGCGGAAGCTATGTTGAAATCTACCGGTATCTCCTTACCGATTGTTGACGGTGGATGGACAACCATGGCAACCATTTCGTGGTCATGGCCATATGCTTTTCTGATGTTTCCTTTGATGATTGTAATCAATCTCATTATGTTGATCATCAAAAAGACAAACACCTTCAATGCGGACCTTTGGAATGTATGGGGGAAAATTTTCACAGCAATTGCGGTAGCAGGAATCACTGAAAGTGTTCTCATGGCCTTTTTGGTTGCTGGAATTCAAATCATTTTTGAGTTGAAAGCAGCCGATGCACATCAAGGCAGAATTGAAAACCTTACGGGAATTCCAGGTGTGACGTGTACCCATAAAATGGTTTTTTTCGGAGCTATACTTTATCCTTTTGATAGGATTCTCAGAAAAATATCATTCTTTAATAGAAAGTTTAATGCAGAAGTGTTAAGGGACAAGATCGGAATTTTTGCGGAAAATCATGTCATCGGATTTATATTGGGTGTTCTTTTCGGGGTTGTTGCACGATACTCCATAGCGGATACATTTATTCTAGGTGTTAAGGCGGCTACGGCACTAACGCTCTTCCCAGTCATCACCAAATATTTTATGCAAGCACTGGCTCCAATTTCTGAAGCTGTAAGTACTTATATGAATAAGAAGTTTGAAGGAAGAAGCCTGATTGTAGGACTTGACTGGCCGTTTCTAGGCGGTGCCAATGAAATTTGGTTATCCATTATCTTTACGGTTCCAGTTACGTTAATCTTTTCTATGTTCCTTCCTGGCAACGAGATTCTTCCCTTTGCGGGAATTATTAACATTCCCTTAGCCGTATCGGCCTATCTGGTTACGGGTGGTAATCTCTTAAGAATGTTCGTTTTATGTACATTAGGCGTACCGGCATTCTTGTGGATTGGTACTGCATTTGCTCCGTATATGACTCAGTTGGCGAATTTAACCGGAGCAATTACTCTTGGAGCCGGTGAAATAATTTCCAACAGTGCCATTGACGGTCCGGTATTTTCTTATGCCATGTCTCACGTCTTTATGATAGCGGACGGACACGTGATTCCATTGCTTGTTCTAATCGTATGGATTATTGGTTTTGTCTTATATTATAGAGATTTGATGAAAGAAAAAAACAATCAAAACTTAATGAAAGCAAGTGGCTAAAATGAGATGATAAAATTGAAAAAGTCGGTAATTACGTTACGTCATAATAAAAACATAATTACAAGGAGAGATTACGGTGTATTTGAATCAAAGGTGTTACTTAGTCTTAAAAACCATTATTGATAATCCGTCAATCACTGGTAAAAAACTTGAAGAAAGATTGAACTTATCAAGAAAGCAAGTCAGTTATACGATTGATAAAATCAACGACTATCTGGAGCAAAATGGGTTTTCAAAAATTGAACGGTTACGCACGGGCAAATTCAATATACCGCTCTTTGTGATTGAAGAATTTCAATCTAAGGAAATAGAAACTGATATTAAGAATTATGTGTTTTCCAGTCAGGAACGAAGCGATCTGTTATTGTTATTATTGCTAAGCATTGGGGAGAATTTGTCAAGTTATCATTTTACGTCGGCGTTGGGAATCAGTAAGAATACACTGATATCCGATTTGAAAAAGCTAAAAAATATCATTGGTTTGTTCAACATCTCTCTCTTCTATAGCAGAGCTGAAGGTTATACTCTAATGGGGACAGAGTTATCAAAAAGGGACTTACTTATCTATGCCATTAAGAATGTACTTGGAATTAAAAACGGAGAATCTATCATTCTCAAATTATGTGATATAAAAAATGAAAAGCTTTATCGGATTAAAGAAGAAATTGAAGAGATTGAAACCAAGTTAAATATACGATTTACCGATAAACGATTGAAAGAATTGCCCTATATTCTATATTTGATTATACGTCGAATCGATATTGGAAGGATGCCGGTTGAACTACCTAAGGCATTTCAACATATGAAAGGCACAAAGGAGTATTCTGTCGTCAATGAAATGACTGAAAACCTTGGAATCAGCAATCCATTGGAGAAAATGTATTTGACGGCTCAAATTCAAGTTTCCAATATCCATCATTTTGAAAAAAATAAAAATAAAGTAGAGAAAAACTTGGTGACGGTAGTAAAGGCTGTTATTGAAGAATTTGAAAAGCATTGCTGCATTAGATTTAAAGAAAAGGATAAACTGCTTGAAGCTTTTATCCAGCATTGCGGGCCTGCAGTATATAGGATTTTGTATAATTATCATATCGAACCCAATATTACGGATATGTTTTTAACGGAACATCAGTATCTTCATCAATTGGTGAAAAAGTCTGTCGCCCCGTTGGAGGCATTGGTAGGACGTGAATTACCCGATGAAGAACTTGTTTATCTGACTGTTTTATTGGGGGCTTGGCTGAGAAGGGAAGGCTTTTTGGATTTTGTAGAGGCCAAAAGACGAGGGGTTGTTGTTTGTACAAAAGGCGTTTCTATATCGAATTATCTTTTAATTACGTTGAAGGAACTTTTTCCGGAGATTGAGTTCATCGCATCCTTATCAGTGAGAGAATTTAACGACTATCAAGAGAACTACAGCATTGTCTTTTCCACCGTACGGGTGAAGACCGAGAAAACACAATTTCTGGTTAAACCTTTTCTTAATGATCAGGAGAAACAAAGCTTCCGTGAGAAAGTTTTTCAAGAGCTGGAAGGTATCAATTTGCATACGATCCAGATTGAAGAACTGATTAAAATTGTTCGGGAACATAGCATAATTTATAATGAAACAAAGATGGAAAAAGCGTTGAAAAAATATATTTCAAGGTCGGCTGCAACACAAGACAAGATATTTGACCGTCAGCTCAACAGGACGTTCGGTCAAGAAATTTTACTGAAAGATTTACTGACGGATGATACTGTCATGGTTTCTCAAGAGGTACTTCAATGGGAAGAAGCTATTAGAAAGATTTCCGAGCCGTTACTGAGAGCTCGAATATTCGAGGAACGATATATCCTACGGATGATTGAGATCATTAACGTGGAACGGTCCTACATCATGATTGCCGACGGAGTGGTGATTGCTCATGCAGGTGTAGATGACGGCGTAAATCAGGTGGGAATGGGGATGATGAAATTGCCTAAAAAAATCGCGGTAGGGGACTACATGGATGCCGACATCATGATTGTTTTGGGTACACCCGATAGAACCATTCATTTAAATGCATTAAGTCAATTAAACAGGATTTTAGAATCTGAAAAAAGCTTGGAAAGAATTAGACTGGCTACACGTACGGAAGAAATATTGGAAATCATACATGAATAGCATTTTAGAGAAGTGCTTTTAAATATATTATACGGAGGAAATGAAATGTTAGAAACACTAAAGAAAGATGTCTGTGAAATCGCAAAAAGAGCACAAAGAGATGGACTGTGCAAACATAAATCAGGCAACTTCAGTGCAAGGGATAAAGAAACGGGTTATGTTGTTATCACACCAACGAGTATTGACCGAGAATGGTTGACCCCGCGAGATATGGTTGTTCTTGATTTGGATGCTGCGGTAATCGAGAACCTTTCCGGTTTAAGGCCTACCAGCGAATCTCTGATGCATCTGAAAATTTACAAAACAAGACCGGACATTATGGCTGTAGCACATACCCATTCAGTTTATGCAACAAGCTTTGCGGTATTGAAGAAGCCCATTCCAGCCATTGTCTATGAAGTTGCAACCATGGGACGTATAGAAGGAAGGATTCCGGTTGCTCCATATGGTCGACCAGGAACACCCGATCTTGCAGAAAGTGTGGTTGAAGCTGTTACGGAATCGGATTCGTTTCTGCTTGCATCACACGGCGCTGTAGCGGTAGATGTCAACATATATGAAGCCTTTTTAAAAGCTTCGTATATTGAAGAATTAGCTGAGCTTTACTATCTGACATTGACCGCTAACGGCGGTGTAGAGCCTGATGTTTTTTCTAAAGAAGAATTACAACAATGGGAGTATCCCAAAGAGATTAAATTTAAGTCCTAAAAATGCAAAATAAAGTATTGACTTCAGCAAACTTGATTCAAGAAAATCTTTTGAGTATTGAATTACTTTTCTAATGAAGCTTTTATGGAGGAAATTGAAATATGCAGCTGGTGTTCCTATACGGGACACCAGCTTTTGCTTACAACTAATGCTCGGTTAAACTATTCAAAGATACTTCTTTTTTATTTTCCGGTTGGTTGAGAAAGTAGATGGTTGCCGTATCGTTTTTTGGGTTGACCGACTCAATATAAACCTGCGCTCCATTATAGGTTACATTAGCCATAACCGGGGAAGAAGCAATCTCTTTAGCTCGTTGATTATTCATAAATACCTCCTTTACAGTGTAAAAATAAACAATTGTATTATTTGCATTAATACAATGAAATATTCTTTTGGAATATAAGTATAGATACCAATGGCTGTTTTTTATTAAAAGCAGCGGAAATTTAAAGGTATAATTTTGCACAGTTGAGGAATATAAATATTGGACTTCTATACTGCAAATGTTGGTGATATATTTATATTAAGATACTGTTAGTTGGTATCCTGTACAGGATACCGGCTAAATCCAACAAATAGGTTATTAATAATGTCCTTCAAAGTTGAGGTGTTGCTGCATGATATTAGATGAAAGAAGCATTGCATTGTTATCACAGATAATAAATTCCAATCAGCATATATTATTGAAGCAATTGCAGGAAAATTTAAACATTTCACGGAGAACCATTTATTATGATTTAGAGAAAATTAATAATTGGCTTGAGTTTCATGGAATGCATAAAGTAAAAAACACTCGAAATTTAGGATTGATTATCGATGAAGATTCTAAAACTAAGATTAGAGAATTAATTACTGATCTGGATAAAGAAATCTATATATATTCTCACAATGAAAGAAAAGCTATTATTTTCATCTATCTATGCTTTTTTGACAAAAAGAAATTGATTATTAATGACTTTATTTCTGTTATTGATGTTTGCAGAAACACAATAATCAGTGACATTAAAGAGCTTAAAGAAGAACTAAAACCATTTAGAATTCAGTTAAAATACGAGAATAATAAAGGCTATTATATCCAAGGAAATGAAAGAAACATAAGAAATACATTATCCAATTATGTTGAAAAAATTATAAAAAAAAACAGACGCGAATTGTTAGTAATTAACGATCCGCTAAATCGAGAAGTCATTTTTAAAAAAGAAATTATAAATAAAATAATTGATATTATTTACGATATAGAAAAAATAATTGGCGTACAATTTACAGATAAAATGATATTTAATATAGCCGTTAGATTCTATACATTTGTTAATAGAATTAAAAATAATCGATATGTGGATATGGATGAAGCGGAAGTCATTACTATTAAGAAAACAAAAGAGTATTTAGCAGCTAAATATATATGCAATGAGTTGGAAAAATTATTTGATGTAGTGATCACTGAAATGGAAAGGTCTTTTTTTACAATATACCTTCTAAGTGCCAAAATATTTAAAGATAAGTTTTATCTATTGGAAGAAGATAAAAGTAAAGAAATAAAAAATGCAATCATCCTTATGACAGAAGAATTCGAAAAAAATGCTTGTGTGAATTTATATGATAAAGAAATACTATTGGAGAATCTATATCTTCATTTAAAAACGGCATATTATCGTGTGAAATATGGTATTACTTTTGAAAATCCTTTAACTCAAATTATAAAACAAAAATATGCAGAGATTTATAAATTAACAAAAAAAGTCATACATCATTTTGTTGATATTACTGAAACGATGCCCAGTGATGATGAAATATCATATGTGGCAATACATTTTGGGGCATGGTTAAATTCAACAGAAACCATTCAGGACAGTGATAAGCAAATACTGATTGTTTGTCATGAGGGCATTGGCGTATCCAAAATACTTGAAAATCAATTGAATGAATTATTAGCAGGGCTTAATATTGCCGTTAAAACGAAATCTATAAGGGATTATGAAAAAATGGAAAAGGTCAATGCTAATTTGATGATTTCTACAATTCATCTTAATGCTAAAAATGTTCCAATCTATTTAGTAAATTCAATATTAAGTAACGAAGAGAAAAAAAAGTTAATAAGTTTTATATATAAATTTTTTTCAATTAACAATAATGGTTCTAATCATACTGTCTCATTAATGAATATCATTAAAAAAAATGCAATTATAACAGATGAGAAGCGTTTAATAAAAGATTTGAATGAACATTTATATGTAAATTCTGTTGTAAAAAAGGAGAAACAACCTATGTTAAATGAATTAATAAAATCATCCAATGTACAGATAATCCAAAAAGCAGAAAACTGGGAAGAAGCAATAGAAATAGCAGCCCAGCCGTTAGTATTAAGTAATCATATTAAAAAAAGTTATGTTCAAGCCATGATTGATAATGTCAAAGAAATGGGACCTTATATTGTTATTGGTCCAAAAGTTGCCATACCACATGCCAGGCCTGAAGAAGGGGTAGTAGAAACCTCTATGAGTTTACTGAGAATTAAAGAATCTGTTTCTTTTTCTGAGAAAGAAGAGCATAAAGTTAATTTGGTAATAATTCTTGCTTCAAAAGATAATATCGAACACCTTAAAGCATTATCGCAGCTTTCTAAAATATTAACTTCTGAAGAGAATAGAAACAAACTGATCTATGATGCGGATAAAGAAGAAATCGTTAAAATAATAGACCGCTATTCCAAATAACAATAATGATGTCTGAAGGAGGTGTGAACATTGAAAATATTAGCTGTGTGTGGGCTTGGACAGGGAAGTAGTCTCATATTAAGAATGACAGTTGAAGAGGTGCTAGATGAGTTGGGGATAAAAGCAGATGTAGATCATATGGATGTTTCAATTGCTCAGAATGAAAGAGCAGATTATATTTTGACTAACAAAGAATTGGCTGATTCTATGTCAAACCCAATAGCAAAAGTTTTAGTTGTAAACAGTTATTTTGATAAAGATGAAATAAAAGCTCTTTTAAAAAATGAGCTTAAATAATATTTTAAAAAAGTAAAGGAGGGTTTATTATGACATTTGTAAATTGGTTGGCAAACAATGTATTTGGAGTACCGGCATTTTTATTGGGCATTATTGTTTTATTAGGATTGATTCTACAGAAAAAAGACTTAAGCAAGGTTATTTCAGGTACGTTAAAAGCAATGGTTGGCTTCTTGATTATTAATGCAGGGGCAGGCGTAATCGTCAATGCGCTTTTAGTTTTTGAGCCAATGTGGAGTGAAGTATTCAACCTACAATCTAGTTCTTTTGTGAACTTCATAGGTCAAGCAGACTTTTTAGCTCAGTTTGGAAGCATTATTACTCTATCCATGACTTTTGGATTTTTAATCAATGTATTGCTCGCCAGAATTACTAAGTTTAAATTTATCTATTTGACAGGACATATGATGTTTTGGACGACCACTATTTTTGCAGGTGTAACGGTTCATACAGCTGGTGTGGATATCTCAACGACTAGGCTCATCATTTTCTTATCAATATTTATGGGATTATACTGGACACTCCAGCCGGCACTTACTCAACCATTCTTAAGAAAAATAACCGGAGGAGATGCAATTGCCTTAGGCCATACTTCTGCATCTGCTGCATTTTTAGGTGCAATAGCAGGGAAATATATCGGGAATAAGAACAATGATGCTGAAAACTTAGAGCTCCCCGATAATTTATCTTTTATTAGAGATTCTAATGTAATAACATCCTTATCTATGGGCATTTTGTTTGTCATTGGGGCAATTATTCTATTATTTAAGGGTACGCCCGGTGCAGAAGCTTTGATTGCCAATGCAGGAACTCAAAATTTTGTTATTTATGCCATTATACAGTCCATAACATTTGCAGCAGGTATTGCCGTCGTTCTATATGGGGTTAAATTATTTGTAGGAGAAATGGTACCGGCATTTAAGGGAATCGCTACTAAAATAGTTCCTGGTGCCATTCCCGCACTGGACTGCCCGGTAGTATATCCATATTCACCAAATGCTGTAACCCTAGGATTCATTGGAACTTTTGTTGGAATAATTGTATGGTTAATTGTTCTTGGGAATACAGTTGGATATGTTTTGGTACCTACGATGATTGTACTGTTTTTCCATGGCGCAACAGCAGGTGTTTTTGGAAACTCAACCGGTGGGGTAAGAGGCGCACTATTTGCAGGCTTCCTAACCACTACGATTGTTGCATGGGGACAGTATTTTATGGTCACTTATCTAGTTACAAGTACGATTCCTGATACTGCAATGTGGGCAGCAGATTGTGACATGTTTATTTTATCTCCGTTAATTAAATTATTGGCACAGATCATATTCTAATTAAATGATTGTAAGGAGCATGATGTATGGGTTTTATTCGTACGCTATTAGGTGATATTAGAAAAGAAGAATTAGGATTTACATACTCTCATGAACATATAGTGTGTATTCCTGATTTATGGAAACAAAAAGGAATCGATGATTTATTATTAGATGATCCTGAAAAATCAAAACTTGATGTTTATGATTTTAAAAACTTAGGTGGAGAATCTATTATCGATGCAACTGCAATTGATTATGGAAGGCGAGTTGAAGACGTTGCAAATATATCTAAGGAAACCGGCGTTAAGATTGTTGGTACGGCTGGTTTCAATAAAAGCTTATTATGGGTTGCTGACATAAAACAAGAACTGAAGTCGTTAGTTGGCAGCTATAAAACTTATGGTGACTGGATCGATAACGAAAGCATAAACAGTCTTACAGATTTTGTTATCAGCGAAATCGAAGAAGGTTTAGAAGGGACACCATATAAGGCAGGACAGCTCAAATTTGGAACTGCATATAATCAGATTTTTCCACTGGAAATCAAAACTTTAAAAGTAATTGCAAATGCTCATTACCAAACAAAAGCACCTATACATGTGCATACCGAAGCCGGAACAATGGGATTGGAAATAATTGAACTTCTTAAAAAAGAAGGTATTAATCTAGAGTATGTTTCTTTGGGACACATGGATAGAAATTTAGACCCATATTATCATAGTAAAATAGCATCTACAGGAGCATATTTATCCTTTGATGGTATAGGAAAAATCAAATATGCTCCTGAAAGCTCCAGAATACACTGTATTCTGGAACTTGTAAAAAAAGGCTATGAGAATCAAATTCTCATCAGCGGTGATACTGCACGAAAGTCTTATTATAAACATTATGACTATGGGTTGGGATTGGAGTTTATTATAAAAAAATGGATTCCAAGATTTATTGAAGAAGCAAATTCTCAAGGCTTAGATGGAAAAGAATTGGTTAATAAGTTTTTTATTACAAATCCATCCAATTGTTTTGAATTTAAGAAATAATAATTAGGAATGATTTTATGGAATATGAATTGCAAAATTCATTTGAAATTAGTGACAAGATAAAAGATAAAAAAGTTGCAATATTGCCTATTGGTGCGGTTGAAGCTCATGGACCGCACCTGCCTTTAGGTACGGATAATATTTTAGCTGAAAGAATCAGTAAAATAATAGCTGTTAAAGCAAATGCTTTGGTATTGCCGGTACTGCCATACGGGCAGGTTTGGAGTCTGGAACATTTTTCGGGAAGTATAAATATTAGTAATGACTCTTTAATAGCCATGCTTGTTGATATTGGGTCCGGTTTGTACCAACAAGGCATAAAAATATTTGTGATGATCACTGCTCATTTAGGTAATGAAACCGCAATGAAGGCATCCGCAAGAAAACTAATAGAGAGGTATGAAGATTATAAAGTGTTTTACTTTTCATATCCCGGCATGAAAGAAGATAGTCAACAAGTAATGGAAACGCCAAGAAGTCATCAAAAATATTTTCATGCGTGTGAGATTGAAACATCGTTTATGCTATATATGGCTGAAGAATATGTGGATATGAAAAAAGCAATAAAAGATATTCCCCAAATACCTCCTGAGATGGATTATGCACCAACCAGATGGAGTGAATTTACTCAAACAGCGGTTTTAGGAGATGCTACTCTAGCTACAAAAGAAAAAGGAAAGTATATTTTAGATTCTGTAATCAATAGGATTGTAAAGGCACTGATAGAGGCAAAAGAGAAAAATATTTGATATTTGGAGGTGTTTTGAATGATTGATCATTATTTTTTAAAAATAAATGAATTAATTAAAATCATTATGAATAATGAGAAAGAAAAAATGATTACAGCTGCTGAAAAAGTTGCAGAGTCCATTATAAACGAGGGCATTATCCATTTATTTGGATGTGGACATTCACACATATTAACCGAAGAGGTATTTTATAGAGCCGGTGGCCTTGTTCCAATATCACCCATTTTTCATGAACCTTTAATGCTGCATGAAGGAGCAGTAACCTCTTCTGTAATCGAAAGAAAAAATGACTATGCTGAAAGCTTTATGAAAGAAGCAGATATCCAAAAAAATGATATATCCTTTGTATTATCTACATCAGGAAGAAATCCGGTACCGGCAGATGTTGCAATCCATATGAAAGAAAAAGGCGTTTATGTCATTGGTATTACTTCTAAAGAATATTCAACCAGTCAACCATCCAGGCATAAAGAAGGTCACTATTTGTACAATTCGGTAGATTTATATATTGATAATCATGCACCAATTGGGGATGCATTATTAGAATATGATAAGGTAAAAGTAAAATTTACGCCAAGCTCAACCATAATAGGTGCATTCATACTAAATAGTATCTTTGCTCAGGCGATAAAAAATATAGCAGATAAGGGGTATGAGCCTCCAATTTTTTTAAGTGGCAACCTAGAAGGTGCGGATCAACATAATAAAAGATTAATAGATAAATATTCTAAAAGGATAAAATTATTAGCTTAACAGCCTTTAAAAACCTTCCTTTATCTTCCTTCATATAATGTATTAAACATCACTTAAGATAGTTTAATTCTCAAAATTACTATATGAGAAACACATTTAAGAAGGTGATTAAGTGAATATATGTGTTATAGGGGCTGGATATGTAGGATTAGTCACATCGCTGGGCTTTGCAAAGCAAGGAAATAAAGTGGTTTGTGTTGAGAAAGAGATAAAAAAAGTTGATCAATTAAATAAAGGTATTCCAACAATATTTGAAGATAACCTGGAAAAATTGCTTAATGAATGTTTAACTTCTAACCATATTTATTTTACAAACAATATTCATAAGGCTGTATGCGATTCGGATGTAATTTATATAGCAGTAGGAACACCTGAAATGGATAATTGGGATGTTGACATTAGCCAAGTTACAGAAGCAGTAAATCAAATTTCAAATTCTATAAATAGCTACAAAGTAATAGTAGTTAAAAGCACTGTACCGGTCGGTACTCAGAAATATTTGAAAAAACTATTGATAAGCAATGGGGTTGCTAAGGAAAAATATGATATTGTATCAAATCCTGAATTTTTAAGGGAAGGTAATGCGATACATGATTTTTTAAATGGAGACAGAATCGTAATAGGATATGATAGTGAAAAAGCTAAAAGCATAATGAAGAAACTTTATGAACCATTCAATATAAAAGTTGTTTTTACCGGAACGGAAACAGCTGAATTAATAAAATATGCTTCCAATGCATTTTTAGCTACAAAAATTTCTTTTATCAATGAAATGGCAAATTTATGTAATGAAGTCGATGCTGACATTGAAACCGTTGCTTATGCTATGGGATTAGATGAAAGAATCTCATCCAAATTTTTAAAAGCCGGAATTGGATATGGCGGTTCTTGCTTTCCTAAGGATACAAAGGCTTTAGTAAAAATAGGAAAGAAGAATGGATGTGATTTTAAAATTGTAAATAGTGCTATAGAGGTAAATGAAAAACAGAGAGTACTTCCGGTAAAAATATTATTAGATCGATATAAGGAATTGAAAGGTAAAGTCATAACCATATTGGGTCTTACCTTTAAATCGGGTACCAACGACATTAGAGAATCTCCATCGCTTTATATAATTGAAAAATTATTGAAGCAAGGTGTAATGATTAAAGCGTATGATCCGGAAGCTTCTCATGAAATTGAAAAGATTTTTCCCAATATAATGTATTGCAATAGTCTGTATGACAGCTTGATAGATTCTCATTGCGCTATTATCTGTACAGATTGGGAGGAATTTTTTAGAATAGATTTATCTATGCTTAAGAAAAAGATGAAAAATCCTATGATTATTGATGGTAGGAATATTTTGAATTTAGAAGAGATTAAGAAAAACAGTTTGGAATATCATTCTGTTGGGAAAGGTAATTGGATTAAGCGTCTATAAAATATAACTCAGATTATAATGCTATAATGCAACTAAGGGACAGATGTCTGTATTTGACATTTGTCCCTTAGATTGACTACATACTTTAACTAGATGGTTTCAAAAAGGTCTAAAAGTTGTGATGATACTCTTTTCCAATTATATTTTTCTAAAGCTAATTTTCTACCTGCTTTCCCCATCTTTAGAGCAGTATCTTCATTTTCTAAAAGATAAATAATTTTTTCAGCCATTACTTCAGGGTTATCATATTCTTTTATTAAAAGTCCATTGATATTTTCTTCAATAACCTCAGCATTTCCGCCTCGATCAGTGGTTATAATAGGAAGTCCTGCGCCCATGGCTTCATAGTGAACTCTTGCAAGTGGTTCTCGCCATTGAGATGCACAAACAAATATGTCGCCCATATTGTAATACTTAGGAATTACTTTAGGCGTCAGAAAACCTGTAAAGACAACAGGCTGGCTTAATGTTTTGGATAAATCTTTTAATTCCTTTACATAATCGTCGGTCTCATTTTTCCCATACCACTTACTTCCCACACATAATAATGCCGTGTTAGGATGAGTTTCCATTACTTGCTTCATGGCCTTTAACAAGATATCTGTTCCTTTTTTCTTGCTTAATCTGCCTATATAAGCGATTACTTTTCGATCTTCCAGTCCATACTGTTTACGCATCCGCTTTCTTTGATTTAAAATAGTTTTATTCCATATAGGCTTTATTTTTGCTGCGTCAACAGCCGAGTATACAACATTCATTTTGCTTTTGGCTGCAGGATACATTTTAATCACTTCATCGGCAATAAATTGGCTGACCGTGGTTATAAAGCTAACTCTATTGATGCATTTTTCTGCTTTCTCAGGGGTGATTTTTTTAGGGATCATCATTTCATTATGCAAACTCAAGCTAAAAGCACTATTAGGTGCTGCATCACTTAACCTGAGCACATAAAGTGGTCGATTGAATATATGAATTAAATCAAACTCATCTTTAAACTCATCTGATATTTTTTTCTTTACATTATTAATATATTGATCCTTGGTTTTACCCGCGACTCTTACATATCTTGTATTGCCATTTGTCTCCATTGAAGGTAACTTGGAATTTTCCAGACTAAATAAGGTTACGTTATGATACTTAGATAGAATTGGTAAAATAGCGTCAATATATACTTGTATTGCGCCTCCTAAAATAGGAGGGACGGGAAGCTTTTCGGTACAAATAAGAGCAATATTCATAGTTTACCCCCTCTATCACATTTCTTTAAGAACATTGAGTTTACTCTTTTCTAATTTAGCGATTTTGGATATTTTATCAGAACCTACCGGTTTATTCTTCTTAAATATATTTTTTACCGTTGCAAAGAACCAATGTGGAAATAGCAGGTCTATTTTTAACAGTTCTTTTTCTTCAGGTGTTAACTTATTATTTTTTTCATAGCATTTCAATATCTCATCTATGACATCCTTATTCCATTCGCCTCTTTTTTCCATGCGTTTTCCGATAATTTTTCGCAGGTCTCTAATTGGCAGATCATAAGTTATGCCGTCTAAATCGATAACATATAAATTTTTTCCCGACAGAATGACATTGCCTTCACCATAGTCTTGGTGACACAAACAAGACTTTTCAAGCTCTATATTTGTTAATGCATTATAAGAAGATCGCTGCAGGCCATCAAGAGCACAATCAGCAATTTCAATGATTGAATCAATATATTGAAGATAGGTGTTATATGAACTCTTATTATTGTTGAGTTGAGCTTCTTCTTTCCATTTTAGCATTCTTTTTTTCATTGACTCATATTGTTCATCCCATCTTCCAAGTTTAGAGGATACTTCTACGTGTTCTGATGCTTTGTATCCCTTTGATGACACATGAAAACTTGCTAAACCATCTAATGCTAAACATAAATCTGATGGCTTACTAAAATCCAAATCTCTTCCATCTATCCATTCATATAGCACAAACAATTGTTCATTATACTCTGTAATAGCTTCATCGCTATGATTTAAATATATTTTCGCTACATGACCACCTTTATTGTGGATATGGATTTGTGCGTTAACTCTAAATAGTGATTTATCCTTTGTATGTTTCAAACGTTTAAGACACATGGTTGCGTTATGATGGGTTAATTTCCATAAGGTTTTCAGACCGTTATTTTGAATTATTTTCAAGCTATCCGGTATAATATCATATTTTAATAGCACTTCGTGAGCTAATCCGGTTAAATCTTTTATGCTGTTTCTTTGTTGCACACTATACACCTCTTTTAATTATTGTTATAAAGGACGAATATTATCAAAATTATCGATGACAGGATCTAAAGTTTTTTCTATTTGTATCATTTCTTTTAATCGACTTAAATACTTTTGTTCTGTCCACGTTTTTTCTCTTTTTTCGTAGTATTTGCTCATAATTCCTGTAAATAAGTGGGGGTAAGTTATAGTTGGTTTAAGCACTTCCCACTGCCAAGATTCTAATGGATTTTGCTTCTGATACCATGCCAAGATATCTTTTACCAATGCTATATCCCATTTCTTTTTTCGTTTCATGATCTTATTCAATATTTTCCGTATATCCCTAAGGGGTATATCTATTGTTAGGGAATCTGTATCCAATACATATAAATCTCCGGCTTCTGTATAAATGAGATTACCGGCAGTAAAGTCCTGATGGCATAAAGCGCCGGTTTTTTTAACTTCATTTGCCCATTTAAAATAGGAATTTTTCCTAAATTCATTAAGGGCAGTTTCTATTCTTTTATAAAAGTAGGGATATTCTTTAAGAATAATTTTACCGAATTCAGAATGGTTGCTTTGAGAACGTTCTATTTCATAGTATTTTTTAAGTTTATCTAATTCATGTTGATATTTTTCTATCCATAATCCTAAATGTGTTCTAATTTTACAATTTTCTGGTGGAACAAAACCAACTGAAGCTTTATGAAAGTTAGCTAACTCTCCAACTATTCTTTCAATATTATTAGGGCTTGAATAGTCCAATGTTTTACCATCAATCGCTTCACTTAATACATAGCACGTATTATCTACAAGAGCATAGTCAGTATCTTCCTTTGTTTTAATTATTTTAGGAATTTTTACTCCATTTTGCATCAGGTGTTCTACTCCTGCCAGTATGAAATCTAATGTTTGTGTAGAATGAGATTGTTTTTTTAGTATTTTTTTACCATCAGAAGTTTCTATCCACCATACGCCTTTTTTTTCCTTATAGGATTCGGTTTTGATTCCCAATACTTTAATATCATATTTTTCTAATGCTTTTTTCACATCTTCCATAAATGAATTCATAATATTATTTCTCCTCCTTAAAATAATAGGGGGATAAATCCCCCTATTTTTTATTCATGTTATAATGTGAATCCATCATCAAAATCAAATTCGTCTTCTTCCTCTTCCTCTTCTTCGTCTTCTTCTTCGTCTTCTTCCTCTTCTTCAATGTATGACCAAGAAATTTTAATTGCTATTTCTCCTTCCATCTCTGGATCGTCTTCGTATTTTATTTTATATTCAAGTTCTTTATCAGTAGGTATCTTTACAGGTTCACCTTCTACTTCAAGCCTTTCATGGAATAGATCTTTGAATACTTCTTTTAATTGGTCAAAACATTCTTTTTTTGCACCAACATATTTTTCGCTATATTTCACTAACTATAATCCTCCTTTTTAGTAATATTTTTAATTTTAATAAATGATGTTTATAAATAGTAAAATAATTCTTGTTAAAAACTGTAAGCTGCTAACTATTTAATATTAATTTTACATTCTTTTTACACTATATTTTATTCAGTAAACACATTTGTGTGATATACTATTATTTAAAGGATAAATTAACATATTTGACTTGATTTACTAAACCCTTTTCTATATCCACAGAAGCCTTGTATCCCAGTGAATGCGTTAATTTTTTTATATCGGCAAAGGTATCGCTAACGTCTCCTTTTTGTTTGGGCATGAATATCATTTTTGCCTTTTTCCCTATTATTTTCTCTAAAATGCTAATAATCTCATTTAATTTTATAGGCTGGTTACTACCCACATTAAATATTTCACCTTCTATTGGGGATTCCATAGCTAACAAATTTGCCTCTATAATATCATCTATATAGGTGAAATCACGCCTTTGGTTTCCATCTCCATATATGGATAAAGGCGTATCATTAAGTATAGCATTGATAAAAGTATTTATAGCCATCTCAGGCCTTTGTCTTGGTCCATACACTGTAAAATATCTTAGAGCAACCGTAGGAACGCCATAGTTTTCAAAATAAAGATTACATAATTGCTCTGCCGCTAATTTAGTCACGCCATAAGGAGAAAAGGGGCTGGGTAATTGAGACTCATTCATCGGCAGGCTATGGACATTTCCGTAAACAGAAGATGATGAAGCGTATATGAACTTATCTATATTAAAATCCTTAACGAATTCCAAAAGTCGTTGAGTAGCAAGAACATTGTTTTTTTCATATATATCAAACTGTGACCCCCAGCTGCCCCTTACGCCTGGCTGCCCTGCCTGGTGAAAAACATAATCCATGTTTTTTAAATACAATTCTAGCGGAGCTTTTATTAAATCCTCTTCTATGAAAGTGAAATCTTTATATTGTAACAATGAAGATAGATTTCTTTCTTTTAATTTTCTATGGTAGTAATCTGTAAAACAGTCTATACCGATTACCTTAAATTCATTTTTGATAAGTGCTTCACTTAAATGTGAGCCTATAAAACCGGCACAACCGGTTACAAAAGCTTTTTTAGCTATAATAATCACTCCCTTACTAAAAGAGCTCTATTTTATACCAATATATGAATTGAAACCTATTAGGTGTGGATAAAGCTTTAGAAGCCGTTTCAACTTACACTTAAATCCTTTTTGCCTCATATAGTAAAGCAGAAAGGAGAAAATATTTTCGATGAAAAAATTAGAAAAAAATTGCTTGAGGATTATGACATGGAATATTTATATTGGTGCGGATTTAACCCCTCTCATTAATACGACACCAGAACAGCTCCCGGAAGTTGTAACGGAAGTATTCGATCAATTCAAGCAAACCGATTTTTGTCAACGATCCAAATCTATTGCAATGCAGATTTGTTTATCACGGCCTGATATCATTGGTCTTCAAGAAGCAGCATTATGGACAAAGCAGTCACGGACAAGCGATTGTGTCGTTAATTTCTTAAATATACTTTTGAGAGATTTAAAAGCGTTGGATTTAGATTATAGTGTTGTGGCAGTAAATAGAAACTTTAGAGATCGATTACCAAGCAGTACAGGAGATATTATTGAACTCTTGGATAGAGATGTAATCCTTGCAAGATCTGAATTACCGTTAGAATTTACCAATATCCAAGAAAAAAATTTTCAGACGAATTTAGTTGTTCCGGTTGGAGGTCAACCTCTTACTATTTTAAGAGGCTGGTCTTCTGTTGACATTTGCTTATATGGTAAGAAGTTTAGGTTAGTGAATACACATTTGGAAGCAGAATCAGAAGAGATTCGATTTGCTCAAGCAAATGAATTATTAACAGGGCCTGGATCAACTGATCTTCCCCTTGTGTTTATTGGAGATTATAATTCAAATGCTAACGCATGTGAAGCACCAACTTATGACTTGCTGATTGATGCAGGTTTTAAGGATTCGTGGCATATTGCAGGTATTGGTCCAGGGTTTACAGCTGTTCAAGCAAGAAACTTGCTAAATCCAATATCTACTTTGAGTGAAAGAATCGATCTTATTCTCTTTCGGAATCGTTTTTGTGTAAAGAAAATCAATACAGTTGGTGATAAACAAAGAGATCGAACACCATCTGGACTTTGGCCATCCGATCATGCAGGCGTAGTAACAACATTTTGGTTAATTTTTCTGAAATAAAAGATCAATCCCTGGAAAAACTATGATTAAGAAGCTTGTAACAAAACTTTAAGAAAATTGTAATTTAATTTTTAAATCAAAACATATATAATAGTGTACAGCAAAGGGAGGTCTATTATGAAAAAACTAATCTATATTCTTTTGGTGTTTACTTTAGTATTTTCTTTCGTCGGATGTGGTGATGGTGTTCCGGAGCCAGGCGAAAATGAAGAAGTTTATTCAAAAGATCAGATTCAATCCATGATTGATGAAAACGAAAGCAAGCTTGGGGAAGGTGCTCAAAAAGAAAAGCTTATGCTGGCTACTCAGGATGACAATTATAATAATAATTCATCTGTTTCTCCGGAAGACGAATATCTCGTATATGCAGCTTTAGATGAGGAGCTACAAAAATATAAAGTTTATGTGACAAGTAAAGAAGCACAAGGAGAAGTTGCATTAACAAATTTTGTTGATGAAGTTCCGGAGTTTATATGGACAGAAAAAAGTCACTTAATCATTCGATTTAATGGTGACGTTGTCAGTGAAAAATAAAGGAGTAAAGAATCAGTAAATTATAAAATTTTAGAGTATCTAATAATAAGATAGTAGGAAATGAATCCTACTATCTTTATTTTTTTAAAAAAAGAAACGGTTAGAGTGAATCCATCACTGAATCAATAAAACAACATATTATGTTGTAGAAGTGGAACAAGCATTTACAACTAAAATTAATTTTTAAATATTTTAAACAGAGAAAGGATGAATACAATGGATTTATTATTTGTTAATGCGTTTACACAAAATGGTGTACTTTATTTTCCAATAGGAATTAATTTATTATCAACAATAGTGAATACGACTTCAAATTATACATCCGAAGTCATTGATTTCACCTCTCTAATTACGCAAAAACAACTAACACGTGACATATATCTCGAAGATAATTTTGAAACCATTGTGGAATATATATTAGATAAGCAGCCTAAAATAATCTCATTTTATACCATGGAAAATTCATATTATATATCCTTAATCGTAGCAAAAAAAATAAAGGAAATAGATAAAAATATTATGATTATCTTTGCCGGGCCCCAAGCCGGTTTATGCAGCTCAGAAACTCTGAAAGCTATTGACTTTATTGATTTAATAGCCATAGGAGAAGGCGAGCAAAATATAATCAGCATTATAGATTATTTTAATGGTAAAGAAAAAATAGAAAATATTAAAGGGATTTGTTATAAAAGATCAGGTAATATTGTCTACAGTGAACCCCAGCCATTAATTAGTAATTTAGATGAACTTCCTATGATCGAACTCAATAAGGATGCTCTTCCTGAAACAATTCAAATTGAAACAGGCAGAGGATGCCCTTATAACTGCACTTTTTGCGCTACTAAAACCTTTTGGAGGCGTAAGGTAAGACTAAAAAGTATTGATAGAGTCATTGATGAAATAAAGTATTATGTGTCAAACTATAATATCAAAAAATTTAATTTTGTCCATGATTTATTTACTGCCAATAAAAACTATGTTTTAGAGTTTTGTAATAAATTAATTGATTTAGGTATTGATATAGAATGGGACTGCGATTCAAGAGCTGATACCATAGATAAAGAAATGGTTGAGTTAATGTCAAAAGCGGGTTGCTGGAGAATCTGTCTAGGTATTGAGACAGGTTCTGAGCGAATGCAGAAAGAAATCAACAAAAACCTAAATATTTCAAAGGCTAAAGATACAATAGAGCTCATTAACAGATATATGCATGTGGGCGTAAATTTAATTTATGGATTTCCAACAGAAGAAGAAAAAGATTTGCAAGAAACTATGGATTTTTACAGATTTTACGTTGAAGAAATACCAATTTCATCAATGAAATTAGTAAGATACATGTGTTATCCGGGCAGCCAAATATACAATACAAATCGAAATCATTTAGTTTTTGATGAAAGAAATTTAAATTTATTTGCTTTCCCGGCAAAAAAGCATATCAATTTTATTAAACATCACCCTAATATTTTTTCAAGTTTATTTTCTATCGATAATACATTAAGGGAGAAATATTTTTACCTCAATACATTTGCCAACTATTTATATAGTCTTCTTGTCCTTTGGGCACCCAAAACAGTAAAAGAAATAATAGCCCATTACAACAACGTATTAGACTTTTATCTTGAGTACGAAGACGAAGTTAAAACAATAGAAACATTAATAACCAGAGAACTTTATTATGGGGAAAAAATAAAAGATGAGGATATCTTTAATAACTTAGAATATTTTATTAGGAATAAAATAAAAAGTGATTTTATTGTACAGTTATTTCAATTTGAAGTAGAAATAATGAGAACTGCATTGAATGAAAATAGCCGCTCTGAGCCTAAAACACTTACATTGGATTATGATATGTTAGTGTATTATAAAGAGTCGGAAAAGAGGAAAGAAAAATGCAAAATAATTTTAACTTGTACAGAAGATGGAGAGGTCAGTATAGAGAAAGGATGAGTGAATGGATATTTTATTTATTGATGCCTTTACACCATCACGTTCATTCTCTTTCCCTATAGGCATTAACTTATTATCAACCATAATTAATGAAGGGTCAAACTATACTTCAGAAGTAATCAGCTTTAGCAATCTGTGTGTCAAAAATAAATTACCATTGGATATACTTCTTGAAAATAATTATAAAACCATTGTAGATTATATATTAGATAAGGAACCTAAAATAGTATCATTTTACACACTTGAAAATTCTTATTTTATTAGTTTGATAGTCGCTAAGAGGATAAAAGAAATAGACAACAATATTAAAATAATTCTTGCCGGACCACAAGCTAGTCTATGTAAACGAGAAACTTTAGAGCGTATAGATTTTATAGACTTAATTGCTATTGGTGAAGGAGAAAAAAATATAATAAGTATTTTAGATTATTTTAATAATAAAAAAG
>JANQMT010000074.1:0-13918 GCA_028279945.1 Clostridia bacterium | reverse complement strand
ACTTCTTTAAATCATAATATATAATTTCTTATATATCAATTTTTATTTATATCAGTTCAGCTCTTTCAAGCATCCTCTGCATAATTGCTGCCAATTGTACCTTGGTCATAGTCTCTTTAGGCATAAATTCTCCCTTTTGATTACCAATAATCATACCATTCTTTGCACAAATGGCAACATATTCTTCAGCCCACTTTCCAATTTTTTCTTTATCGGCAAATTTTTCCAACTCCTGCTGCAGCTCTTCTTCTGAATAATCAATTTTTAGACCTGCTGTCTTCATGGCTCTTACTACTAAGGCTGCCGCTTCTTCTCGAGTTACGTTTTTTTGTGGTCTAAAGGTATTGTCTTCGTATCCATTGATAATACCATATTCCAGGCCTATTGCTATTGCTCCAAAATAGGATTGGTTTGTATTAATATCATTGAAACTTGCTTCCCTTCCTTTTTCTCCCAGTCCTAATGCTCTGACTACGGTCTGAGTGAAGAATACTCGATTAACTTGTTCATCTGGTTTAAAAATAGTGTCCGACTCTTCTTCAACAATCATTCTTGAACCCATTTCATTGCAAATTGCTTCTCCCCAGTGTCCTTTAACATCTACATAATCCTTTGGATTCCAGATAACTGAATAAGTACTATTGGTCAAACTGTTAATCCTTGCATAATATTTGCCGTCTATTTTTATAATTTGTGTCGGTACATGACAAGTTGTTCCATCTGGGTATACAATTAGTCCTGTTGTAATTTTACTGGCGTCAACATTTTCCGGTATAGTAATGGTTCTTTCCACGTATGCATTAAATTTATTAACATTGACCGTTTTATTTTTATAAGTACAGCTGATTTTAAAGTCTACCGGAGGTACTACTAAAGAGAAAGTATTTGCTTCAGCTGTATTTTGTACTACTTTTACCATACTAGAAGGCGTTTTTCCAATTTCTACTTTTACGTCAATGGCTTTTAATTCTATCTCTTCTCCAAATTGCCTCGATACATCCTCAATTTGAATTTGTGTTGTTGGAAGTGTATACGAAGCTTCTTTTGTATTTAATTTTAAAACAGCTTCTTGAGCTTCCATATCCTTAATCATTTTTCCATTTAGGCTGCCTACTACAGTTTCTGCTTTTTCAACCACTGGTAATTGTATGGTTGGGTCTTTCTTTTCTTTCTTCAGTATTTCATTAATTAATGATTCATCTAATTTGATTGTTGCTTTTGTTTCATTTTGAGATGTCTCTATCTTTCCTGCCACTTTCGATTGACCATTTACGGTTACTTCAGCATCAACAGTTTTAGAAATCTTAGATTTACTGCTGGACGATTTGCTTCTTATTGTAAAATGAAACGTTTCTGAATTACCGGCTTCATCTGTTACAATCAATTCGTAATTTCCAGAACCGCTGATCTCTGTTCCGGATTGATAAGGTATACCGTTTAAAGTTGCTGTATCGTTTGCACCAAAAGTTGGCTGCAATATTGTGCCCCTTGAATAAGTATTTTGATGGATAACACCTGAAACCTCCGGTCCCTCAAAGTCCATGGTCAATTCAATAGCTGTATGTGTCCTTACTCTATCCTCTATATCTGTTACCACAATTGTAATGGCTTGGTCAGTACGTGCAATGTTATCAATCATCTCTTGTCTATCATATTCTATGGTCCATTGCCCTGTTTCATCGTCATATACTATACCATTATCTAAATCTTTAACTATTCCAGGTCCAAAATCTATTGTCAAATCTTTAATGCTTGGGGGTGTAATTCGACCTGATAAAGTAAAAATATTATTGATTAAATGACTAATATTAATAACACTGTTGTTTTGAATCGAGTCAAAGAATATATTGGTAGGATTTTCTATCCATTTGGCATATAAAATCGTATCTTTCATAATAGTATATGGAAAAAATGTTTTATAAATAAGGGTTTGATCGGTATACCATCCTTCAAAAACATAATCATCTTTAGCAGTTATTGGCTGTGCTTGTATGGTTGTATTGTAGTCTTCAGTAATGCTTGATACAGAACTTCCTCCATTCGCTTCAAATGTGATAGTATATTTATTTGGAGTCCACTTTGCATATAAGATTATGTCTTCAATAATCGTGTATGGAAATGCAATTTTATTTTCAAATGTCTCTTCTGTATAATATCCTTCTAAAGTATGCCCCGCTTTAGAGATATTAATATCTTCGTCATTAATATCTGTGCCATGAAGCCTCAAGATATCTTCTATACCAACATCCCCACTATTTTCTATCTGTATACGATGCATATTTACTGTCCACTGGGCATACAGGGTCACATTACTGCTTCCCACTGTAAACGTATCACCACTTGCATAGCTTACTCCTGCTCCATTGGCTAAAGTATTCCATCCTGAAAAGGCATAACCTGTTCTGCTTAAGGTTCCTGCATCCAGTACCGTTACAGTTGTACTTTCCAAATAATCATTACCATCTGTTGGTGCACTTCCTCCATCACTGCCATTCCCTTCATAAGTAACTGAATAGGTGGGTAAGGCTGTCCACTGGGCATATAAGGTCTCATTACTGCTTCCTATTGTAAACGTATCACCGCTTATGTAGTTTGTTCCGCTTCCATCCGCTTTTGTGTTCCATCCTGTAAATGCATAGCCTGTTCGGGTTAAGGTATTTGCACCCAGTACCGTTACAGTTGTACTTTCCAAATAGTCATTACCATCTGTTGGTGCAATTCCCCCATCACTGCCATTCCCTTCATAAGTAACTGAATAGGTGGGCAGGGCTGTCCACTGGGCATACAAGGTCACATTACTGCTCCCCATTGTAAACGTATCACCACTTAGATAGCTTACTCCTGTTCCATTAGCTAAAGTATTCCATCCTGAAAAGGCATAGCCTGCCTTGGTTAAAGTTCCTGCATCCAGTACCGTTACAGTTGTACTTTCTAGATAATCATTGCCATCTGTCGGTACAGTTCCACCATCATTTGTATTGCCGTTATACGTTACGGTATAGACTGGTTTGGTAGTAAAAGTGGCTGATGTAAAAGTAATAGCATTATCCGATGCATCTTCTACGGTTTCACCTATTGCCACATAATAATCCTGATCATAATTTAAATCTGTAACTGGATCGATGGTAATAACCGTTTTTTCTGCGTTTATGGTTGCATCAAAGCTTATGGGATTGCCAGTATCATCTGTCTCTTTTAAAGTAATCAATGCATCGATATTATCATTGGTTAATTCACTATCATTGATGTTTCTTACAGCTTCATTGAAAGTGATGGTGATATTGGTATCTGTACTGATGTCCATTGCGCCATCTGCTGGATTGAAGGATGCTGTAGGTGGTATTAAATCTAGGTATTCTACCTCTAGCGTGGGTCTTTTATCAAAGAAGTATTCCTTTGCATAAAAACAAATATAATCCTTAAATGCATAGCTTTCCGGAGCAAGTATGATACTAACTATCTTATCGCCTGCAAACTCACTTTTTACGTAATCAGTAATATCATAAGTCGTCCAATTATTCACATTAATATCTGTAGAATCTATTTTTTCCTCAAGCTTTGTACCTGCTAATGGAAAAATAGTAGATGTATCATCCCACGTGTCATCACTACATGGATACACGTTAATATTAGGAAGTCCATCACCTGGCCACGCTGTGAAAACTTTGAGTGTGGCACGTTTAATTGCTGTCTCGCTTACAGAGCTTAAATCAAATTTTAAAGCGCCTTTTGCATTTCTTTGTGTGTTAAACCCTGGATCACCAACCATTAAAACCGGATTTCCTGCAGCCGTATCATGGCTCTTGATTGTAACATTTCCATCTCTATCTTCAATATGAATGATATCTGCATCTACTGTATATTGCTCCGTTATTCCGTAGACTGCATTAGTGCCAATAATAATAATTACCATGCACAGTATCATAATGAATAGTATTTTTTTCTTGTTCATAACCTCATAACCTCCTGTAGCAGATTTTTTATCTTTCTTCATTCATTTTAATCATAATTTTTTATCTCATCGGCTGCCCCCTTTTGTACTAAAAAAATAATCTCATCACGCTTTTCTTTGATTCATTATTATAGGTCACACCACTAACAAAACACTGACAAAATAATCTAATATTTGATTTAATATGACATAATTTTCGTCAAAAAAATAACTCTATCTGTAAGATAGCGTTCAACTTATAGAAAAAGGCACTAGAAAAATGAATACAGGTGTATGAATATTCGTTTTTTTGTGTTCATTTGGTCAGAAAATTTAGGTGGCAAATGCGCTATAAAAATCGTGAACAAACAGGACGTTGAAGCCCTAGCAGTAATCTCTGATTACGTAGCAGGTCTCATGCGTAAACTCTCCAATCTCTGATTGGTTAAGAGTTTTTCCGCCTGTTAGCAAACTTAAGCCATGGACGGCGATTGTTTGCGGTTAGATTTTTATAGCGCATATGCCATCAAATTTTCTCCAAATGAATGCATTAACAAATATTTATACGCCTGTATTCATTTTTCGACAACCTCAACTCTATCTGTAAAATAGAGTTAGTTCTAAAACAACTATAATTGTTATATCGATAACTCTTCAACCATTTTTTTAAACTGCTTTTTACAGACCTTTGCCTGCATTGTGTCGCCTTTTTTTTCATAAGCTTTGATTAATAGGTGCCACGCTTCTTCAGAATATGGCTCTAGTTGAATGATAGTTGTGAGTAACTTTATTGGTTGACTGTGTTGTTTTTTTATTAATAGCTGTCTTGATATATTTATTACCTTAGTCAGTAAGATTTCCAGGTATTGTGCTTGTATGTCACTGGCCCACCAATAGGACTCTTGTGCCAAAAAACCATTTCTATAGGTTTCTAAAAGGCGTTCGGCTAATTCTTCATCATCCTCTATAGATTCTGTTAACTGATAAAATTTATGGATATCGATATCCGTCTCTTTCAGATTTAAAATATAGCTTCCTTTTTGATGGTCTACTTTCATTTCTGTATTTGCTATGGCTTTTCGTACTCTGTATATACAGGTGTTCAGGTTTGCCAAAGCTTTACCATGCTCCATTTCAGGCCATAAGGTCTCCATAATGACCTCTTTATTTATAGACTTACCATAATAAGTCAGTAAATACGCAAACAATTCTTTGGATTTGCTGGAAATCCAATTGATCATATTGCCACTTTTGTCTGTAACAATCAGCTCGCCAAAACTCTGAATGGTCACACCTTGATTGTAAGAAGATGTATCTTTTTTCTTTTTTAACCGATTGATTGTTTTTTGTAATCTTTTGTGGGATACAGGTTTTAGCAGATAATCTATAGCAGCCACCTCAAATGCTTCTAATGCATACTCATCATAAGCGGTAACAAAAACGATTTCCGCATTGATTTTCTTTTCTAAAAGAAGGTTTGCAAATTTTAATCCGTCTATCTCAGGCATTTTTATATCTAAAAAAATAACATCCGGGTTTATGTCCGTAATCTCATCCAATGCTTTTACAGCATTGTCATATGCAGCGATAATTTCTATGTTTTCTAAAGTTGACAATGCATGTTTAAGGTGAGCAATCATCAAAGGTTCATCGTCAACAATTATAGTTTTTAGCATTTGAAACCTCCTTTTCTTTTGGAACAATGAATTCTACTCTTGTTCCCTCATTCGGATTGCTCTTAATTTTTAGTTTTTCATTATATAATGCCATCAGTCTTCTATTAATATTTTTAAGACCTATGTTCTTGGTTAGCTTAGAAGATTCAAAGATATTTTCAAGGGTTTCTTTTTTCATTCCTATACCATCATCTGTAACAACAAAATGAATAAAATCATTATATTCTTTAATCATCAACTCCAGCTTACCACGCTTCAGTTGTGATGCGATGCCATGTTGTACAGCGTTTTCTATAATTGGCTGAAGAATCAGAGGAGGTACAATCATTTCGTCTGCATTGACATCAATATCTGCAACTATTTTTAATCTTTCTCCCAACCTAACTTTTTCAATATCCAAATAAGCCTCAACTAATTCTAATTCGGAAGCAAGAGATATTCTATCTTTTTCAGATGATTCCTTTAAAACTTTTCTTAAATAAACAGATAAATTGTCAATTAATTCATTAGCTTTTTCACTATTGGTTCTACATAAAACACCTATTGATCCTAAAGTATTATAAATAAAATGGGGTTTTATTTGTGCCAACAAAAACTTTTTCTCATTAGTATGTGCCATATTAATGGCTTCTTTTAATTGCAGAAGCGTTTTTACTCGTGCTAACAGTTCATCTGAATTAAAAGGCTTGGTTAAAAAGTCGTTAGCACCTGCTTCAAACCCTAGCTTAACATCATCAATTGTATTTTTTGCTGTTACCATTATAATAGGTATCTCAGCAGAATTATATTGTTTTCTGATTTCTTTACAGAGATCAAAACCACTGATTTCAGGAAGCATAATATCCAGTATAATTAAATCTAATAAATTACAAGCTATCATATCCATAGCCTCTTTTCCATTCCCGGCTACTATCGTTTCAATGTTTTCGCTTTTAAGTATACTTTGAACACTGTAAACATTTGAAGGCTCATCATCTATTACCAATATAGTATGTTTTGTGTTCTTGCTTTTTCTATCTATACTTGGTTTCATGTTATCGTCAACATTCTCAATTGAATGATTGCTTATGTCATTTATACGATTATGCGCTTCGTAACCTTTTTTAAATCTTATGACAAACCGACTCCCTTTGCCCAACTCAGACCATCCTAAATATATGTCTCCCCCCATTTTTTCAATCAAGGATTTGCAGAGTTTTAAACCTATTCCCATCCCCTCATAATTATTTATTATTCTTTCATGGGATACAAATAGATCCTTATGATACTCATCGTCTATCCCAATTCCTGTATCTTCTACCTTAATCAAAATATACTCTTTTTCTTGTATACTGTCGATGGTTATTTGACCTTTTGGAGTAAATTTCACTGCATTTCCTATAATATTATATATAATTTGTATAATCCTATTTTCATCACCTTCTACAAATATTTTGGATTGGTCTATTTTGTTAATAATATTTAAACTTTTATGCTGAATCGTAAACCTAAGCATTTCTGTGACAGCACGAATAATTGATACGATCTCAACGTTTTCTTTAATATTTAAAGATAAATCATTTTTTTTAATACGAGATAAATCCTTTATGTCCTCAATTAATAAAGCCAGTCTTTTGGACACATTCACAACCAGTGAAAGATGCTCTTTTTGATGATCATTAATATTTCCTAACTTCTCTTTATAAATAGATTCTGTTATATTAATAATGCCATTAAGGGGCGTCTGCAGTTCATGAGTAGTCGTCATTAAAAACTCATCTTTTAGTTTATCCATGGCTAGAAGCTGATCTTTTTTGTTCTCAATTTCTAAACAGTATTCATTAAATTGATTCGCCAAATAGATAGTCATGATCATACAAAACAATATACTGCTCATCTGAGCAATCCGTAAGCTGTTGAATATACCATTTCGGTATCCTATTAGTGACAAAGTATACGTAAATGAATATAACAAAGCAATAAAAAGAATCGTTACACTACTCTTACTCATTAACCCATAGTCCTTTTTTATAAGCTTGTAGGCTATACTCCCTAATGAAAAAATCATAATAATTAAACCTGCTATAGTAAATACCCATCTATAATGAAATGTTAATTGAATAGGCAATAGTAAGATACATATAGAATATCCTCCAAAAATAAACGTTACACCTTTAAGCATTAGTAAGAAAAGCCTATTTCGGTAGATTTGATATAAGATGCATGCATAAATGATCATATTAGCATAATTGACCGCTGCTATAATTTTACGACTTATAAAAATAAATACATCAGGTAATGCAAAAAATAATAATCTATCACTATACCCATTGTTACTCAATGCAAAAGCAACGCAGAATAAAGCAATCATTAAATATAACTGATCTTTTTTAATGGCCATTAAATACGAGCTTAAATACACAAGTGCTAATACCAGTAAAGAAAAAATAATCAGTGCATCCATTAATCTTTGCTTGAGCTGCATTTTACTTAGTATTTTATAGTCACCAAATAGAATATCCTGCCCAATTCCCCTTTTTATATTCATACGATTTGCAACATGAATAATCACTTCCACAGTATTATTTTTACTTTCTATCGGCACAACAGCTGAAATATAATTGGCCTCTAATTGACGTTTTTTAATAATAATATCGTCATTGATAATAACTTGGCTGACTACTCTTAAAGCAGGAATACTCAACCCTAAATTTGTATATTGAGAATCAAGCTGTATTCTTAACCGATAAGTTGTCATTCCCTTTTTTATCGGATGGGTATTACCGTGAAAACCAAGTGTTTGTGTATATGATGGCTTGTATGTACCTTTTTGAAAATCTTCGCTATACAATATTTGGTCATAATAATATTCCCATTCACCATTTAAAGCAATCACTTCGCCCTTTTCTTGGGGATAATTAACTACACCGTGACTGGCAGCTTTGGTTTGTCTTTGTAAATCTAAAACAATACTCCCAATGATACATATAATACCAATTACTGCCAAAATTAAAGCGTAGTATCGAGTAATATGTTTTTGCATATTGGTTATCCTCATCTAATTTTTTTTTCATTATCCTGCACTTCATCTTTATCTTACTAAAATAAACCTTAACTGTTCTACAAAACAATCTCTAAGTATTTAATAATTAGTTACAAAAATAATAATAAATTATAATCCTTTATTTTTCAAATAATATTATTTTCAAATAGAAGAGGCTGTCCCTATTTTGAAGCAGAAAAGCCCAAACCTTTTTAGCAGATGAAAGTAATTGAAACTTTAAAATGCTAAGAAAGAATGGGCTTCTGTTATACAGTACTCAAACTGATTTCCATACTCTTTATTTTATTGTAAAAAGAGGGTGACTTTTTTATAACTGAAGATCTACTCCACTTGCCTTTTTCTCTAACATTAATTTAATTAAATCAGCTATATGAGCACCTGCTTCTACGGCTGGTATCCCGCCTTTATGAATATTGGAAACCACAGTCCGCCTTGCTTCTGCCATTCCTACGGTTGCCTGGTACGCAATATAAGCACTCATACTCTCTGCTGTTGCAAGTCCGGGTCTTTCTCCAATCAATACACATGTTACCTTTGCACCTGTTTTCTCAGCTATTGCATCCATCGCCGGGACTCGTCCGTATTTTACAAAAAATGGTATTCCCGTGTGAATCCTATAATCTTTCAAACCTTCCAGCAATGCCGGAAAAATATCTTTTGCATTAGCCTCTATTGCAGTACTGCTTAATCCATCTGAAAGATATATCAAAACTTCCGGTTGAGAATCATTAAGTTTTTCAATTTCCTGTATGGTTTCTTCATCAAACTGTGCTCCCAAATCCGGTCTGGTTAAATATTCATCTTTATCGGTACAAAGGGTTTGAAAGCAAGGTAGATTTAATTCCTCCAGTATTTCATCTTTCACTTCCTTTACTACAGCATCTTTCGATGCTGCATGGTCAGCTCGCAAAAGCAGCCAGCTTTGTGTTTTTAATCGAGGACCTGCTTTGCCTATTCCAATTCTTGCCGGCGTTCTTTCACATAACTCCTCTAAAGCAGTCTCATCCAGGCCGGTGGTCATCGTCCCTTTTGATCGGGTATCTAACTCTATTTCTTTTACCCCTTCATCATGGGAATCCACCTTTTCGTTTCCATCGATGGCATCCATTTTTATATCGCCCAATTGTTGTACAATCAAATCAACAATTTCATCAATTTGCTCAACGTTCATTTATCACACCCCATTTCTTTGCATAAATATGGTTGGATCACCAGCCAGTTTTGTTAATTTTCCATTTTCCATAATCCCCATTTTTTCCAACCATTTTTCAAATGCGGGAATCGGACGCAGCCCCAACGCTTCTCGTACCGCAGATATATCATGGAATGAGTTGCTTTGATAATTCAGCATAACGTCGTCACTGCCCGGTACACCTATGATATAAGTACAGCCTGCCATGGCCAATAAGGCAATTAAATTTTCAATATCATTTTGGTCTGCCATCATGTGGTTGGTATAGCAACAGTCACATCCCATAGGAATACCCGTAAGCTTCGCCATAAAATGGTCCTCCAGTCCTGCACGAATAACCTGCTTACTGTCGTATAAATATTCAGGCCCGATAAAGCCTACAACCGTATTTACCATAAAAGGAGAGAATGCCTTAGCATACCCGTAACATCTTGCTTCCATTACTACTTGATCCGCACCATAATGGGCATTGGAAGACAATTCAGAGCCCTGTCCTGTTTCAAAATACATAACATTAGGCCCGGTACCTGTGCCTCTGTTTCTTAAAAGCTGCTCTGCTTCTTGCATGGTTTGGGTTGTAAAACCAAAAGCCGTATTTCCTTTTTGTGAACCGGCAATGCTTTGGAAAATCATATCACTTGGGGCACCTTTTTTTATCGCTTCAATCTGTGTATTGATGTGTGCTAAAACACATTGCTGTGTAGGTATCTGCCACTTATTTTTCACTTCATCAAACCGTTTCAGTATATCTGCACAACCGGTAACTGTGTCATTAACAGGATTCAGACCTATCAATGCATCTCCTACTCCATAACTAAGCCCTTCAAACGTGGACGCTACAATTCCTTCTAAATTATCCGTTGGATGATTAGGCTGTAATCGAGTAGACATGGTTCCTTTAAGCCCCATCGTCGTATTACAATGGGAATGAATCTGAACTTTGTTAGCAGCATAAATTAAATCCAAGTTGCTCATTAACTTTGTAACGCCTGCAATGACTTCTGCTGTTAATCCCTTATTCAATCTTTTCAAATCATCCTCTGTTGTTTCATAATCTAAAATATATTCACGTAATTCAGCTATGCTCCAGTTTTGTATTTGGTTGTAAATGGTTTCATTTATGCCATCTTGAATAATACGCGTAACATCATCCACCTCATACGCAACCACGGGATTATTTCGAAGGTCTTTTATCATAAGTTGGGCCAGGATTTCTTTTGCCGCTATACGCTGACTGTCATTTTCAGCAGCAATTCCTGCAAGTGTGTCACCGGATTTTTCTTCATTTGCTTTTGCCAACACGTCTTTAATGGAATTAAACTGATAGGTTTTTCCCATCAAAACAGTTTGAAATTTCATGCTTCACCTCCATATGTCAAGGTTTTTACAATAACAGGATATGCCTGTTCATTCATTCTTCCCCTTGCATCATTTATTGATTTTATTTGACATTATACCAAAATTATTTTCTTTTGCATATTGATCTTGATATACTATTTTCTAAAATGATTTTTCTCTAACATACCAACGATAAAAAAAGTTTCTCTACATAAAAAAAAACGATAGAAATGATAATCCATTTCTATTGTTTTTTTATATATGTAGTGGTTGATTTATATACATTTTTATTGAATTGATTTTAACTCTTCGATGCAATCTCTGCATATATTCCTGCCTTTATATTCTACAGTTTCATGTGGACTGTTGCAGAGTACACACCTATTGACACTTTTCTTTAATATAAGGGTATCATCGTCCGCATAAACTTCTAGTGGTTCATTCACTTTAATATTCATCATATTCTTAAGTTCATTAGGTAAATTGATATAGTTTAACTTCTCACACGTGGTATATCTTATAGCTTTTCCCATTATTATGTTCCCCCTTTTTCCCCTTTTAATACTTTAATAAAGTATAGCTATACGTTAATATAGTTTATGAAATTTCGCAATACATTTGGTTAGTATAGCAAGAGGAATGTCGTCACTGGCATAAAAAATATCTTATTATTTTGGAAAAAGATATCTTAAAACGTCAATCATTGGAGGGAAATCTAGAATTTTAACCCATATATATCTGAAAATTCCATTCTGATACGTTCAATTCTGGAACTGTCTCTGTCATCATTTTCAAAGTCCATTAAAGTATCTTTCTGGGAATCTGTTATTTTATTAGGCAGCTTTATAATAAACTCGGTACCAAATCCTAACGCGCTGTTGACAGAAATTGTACCACCATGCATCTCTACAAGAGATTTTACCAGAGATAAACCGATTCCACTGCCTTCTCCTTCTTTATTTAGACGACTATCAATTTGCTTAAACCTTTCAAAAATCATTTCAAGCTTATTTTCGGGTATTCCTATTCCATTGTCACTTACTGATATGTATATATCTTTATCCGTCGCTTTCATATTCACATCTACTTTTCCGCCTTGATTGTTAAACTTTATAGCATTGGAAAGCAAGTTTAACATTAACCGCTCAATTTTGTCAGGATCGCATTCAATCATTAAATGATCAATATCCGATTCGAAATTTAAGCTAATATCTTTGTTTTTGGCGTACTCAGCAACAGAAAGGGTTACACTTTTAATCATGTCTACAATATCCCAATTAGATGTATTGAGTGATAGAAAACCAGCATCCAGCCTAGTTACATCGATCAAATTATTGATCAGCCTCATTAATCTATAGCTGTTTTGCTTGATTATTTTTATGTATTTGTTAGGTGTTGTTTGGTTTTGTCCGGAGTAATACTCATCATCCAATTCTATCATTTTTAAAGAAGCAAAAATTAAATTGATAGGTGTCCTCAGTTCGTGAGAAAGATTGGCAAAAAAGTCTGTTCGCAGTCGATCCAATTCTTCCAGTTGATCCAATTCCATAGATTTCTTTTGCAGCTCAACTCTTATCATTTCTTCTCTGGTTCTTGCTACTACTTCTTCAGCAATTTTAAGTGTTGTAATATCTTCAGCAATACCTGCCCTTCTAATTATAGCGCCTTTTTCATCTCTTACAGGAAAACTTCTTTCCCATACCCATCGCAATGTTCCATCTGGTTTTTGTATTCTATATTTCTCATTAAAACAGCCGTTTATGATATATTCATCTTTCTCAAAGGCTTCAAATACACGTTTTTTATCTTCTTCATAAATATGTTCTCTGAAATTATTAATATCAGCGTAAACCAAGTCACAACTCCGTCCCCATATTCTTTCATATCCCGGGCTTATATACAGCATCTTGTCATCTGTTGACAACCAAAATACTTCATCAATGCTTTGTGCTAGTTGTCTAAACCTTTCTTCACTTTCTTTTATCTGGGCTTCGGCATTTTTCCTGATGGTGATGTCCCTGGAAATACCAATAATTCCAGCTATATTTCCATCTTCACCATAGAATGGTACTTTTATGGTCTCTAAATCCAATTGATTCCCTTTATTATCTATAAATTTATCCTCATATATTAGGGTTTTTTCATCAGATATCACTTCTTGGTCCTGTTTTGTAAAGCATTGTTTTAATTGTTTGTTTGTCAATAAGTCTTCATCTTTTTTGCCCACAACATCTTTTTCATCTTTATGAAAAATACCTTCGGCCATAGCTCTGTTACACCCAAGATAAACACCTTCATTATCTTTATAAAATACATAATCCGGTATGGTATCTATCAAAGTTTTTAAAAACTTTTTTTGGCTAATGAGCTCTGTCTCATAGGTCTTCATCTTACTAATATCATTAGCAACCGCATACATCAACTCTCCATCATAAAAGCAGTTCCACTGAATATAGCGATAATCACCTTCTTTATTTTTGCATCGATTGACATGATTGAAGGCATATTCATTAGGTTCCAGTTTTCTTAATGTTTCCTTTGTATCCTCTAAATCTTCCGGATGAATAAAATTGCTTAATTTTTTACATTTAATTTCGTCAAAAGAAAGACCTAAGAATTTTTCCCATGCACCATTAAGTTGTAAATAATCCTCATTACGATCAACCACACAAAATAACCCAGGCAAAATCTCAAATAATTTCTCGAACTCTTCAATTTTATATTTAAGTTCAAATTCC
>JANQMT010000066.1:0-40869 GCA_028279945.1 Clostridia bacterium | reverse complement strand
GGTTACCGACTGAAACATCGAAAAACCATTTTATAAATACTTAAATTAACAACAGATTATCTAAGGTTAAAAAGTGGACTAGTTTGTGGCGAAAAATGGACTATTTTACTTGACCCCTTACAGAAGCTCCAATGAACTCTAGAGTGCTTTCTCTATAATTCCAATTTGCTAATATTGTTGCTACACAGGTTAAAGCACATACCATATGAAATATCCTTTTAATTATCTTAATATATATCTGTTCATATCTACTGCTGAACCAACTTAACAAAAGATTTATTATTAAAATTAACCCTATCACCTTTATCCCATGTATAAATATCATAAATTCCTCCTTCATTTTAATAATCCCTTTCTTATTTCTTCAATGTACTAAATTATTTTTTAGTATTTCAAGAAAAAAATCATCTTGTAATTTGAATTAAATAAAGCAATCCTTTATAATGCCTCAAGCTTATTACTTATCACTTAAATCTAAAAAATGGAGGCGATTATTTTATGAAAAATATAGATTTTGAAAATTATAGTGTAAGGGACTTTAGACAGCTAATTGTCTATCAAAAATCTTTAGAATTGTGCGATATTATTCAAGAAATTGTGAAGAAGCTACCTCATGAACATAAATATATACTAAAAGACCAGCTTTTAAGGGCTAGTTTTTCAATACCTTCAAACATCACAGACGGCAATGCAGTTTCCATCTATCCTAAGAAGTATATTTCATTTCTTGTAAATGCGATTGGAAGTAATAATGAAGTTCTATGCCACACGCAACTTGCTTTACGCTATTCTTTTATATCTCAAGAAGATTATGATATGGTTGAAAAATATAATCAAGAACTTAATCGAATGCTGGTAAGTATGATTAGAAAGCTTGGCAAAATGATAAAAGAAGGGGCATAAGCTACACTCCTTCTTTACATTTTCTTTCTTTTGAATACTTTGTTATTAAATTACATATCTTAGCTACTTCCTCTATCTCACTCATATCTAAATCTAGTAACGAACTTATTAGATTTAAAATTGCCTGTTTTGTATATATGTCTACCTTGTCATCTTTATAAGTAAAATCATTTTTTATTATTAATTCCTCAAGACTTATTATTTTCTCATTCTCTTCTTTTATCGATAAATTTAATAGTTCAAAAACAGATAGTTCATATGCATAGGCTAGTGATTCTATCGTAAAAATACTAGGTGCATCAATTAATCCGTTCTCAAGCCTAGATATATAGGAAATTGAAAGTGAACTTTTCTCACTTATTTCTTCTAATTTTAGACCTGACTTTTTTCTTAAATGCTTTAGATACGCTCCTAATTTTCTAGATAACTTATCCTTTTTATCCATTTGAATACCTCCATATTTTTATATTTCTGGTATCCTAAATAAAGATATTTACTATATTCAAGTTTTTATTAGTATATCGTAGTACATTTACAAACGAGTCTTTTTTAATTATCTTAATAACCATGGAACGTTCTTAAGGTAAACTCTTTAATGCATTTGCATCTTTTGTAACTTAACTTTTATGCTAATTTTTCATTACCAAGTTCCACTACTTTCATATTTTCAAATCTACTCTTTTTTAATAGTTCAAAGCTATTGGTAGTAAGCTCATTCCAAAGATTATCATTAATATTCTCCATGTGTTCTATTTTTAATTTTTGCTTATCAAATAACCAATATTTCATTGAAGGTACTAAATATCTTAATAATGCTAACCATTCTGTATAATTAATTGCTAATGGGTTTCCTTGATAAAGAGCGACTTTTCCAGCATTAGTTGCAGATGCAATAGCATGTGCAGATAGTAACATCGACCTATACTTAGGGTTATTAGATATACTAATTTTTTCTTCACCATTTTCACAATAATGCCTTATAAGTATATATGCTCTCAAAATTATTTCTATTGTAGCAGGAGTTATGCTCATTGTAACAAAATGTCTTAGGTCATATCCATGATGATACATCCACAAAGTCAAATCACTTATTGTAGCTGTTTTTCCATTTTGTCTATTAAAACTACCTATGTTTAAAGTTCTAAATACAGTTGCAAATGGAACTGGCAACCCCTTTTTTGTTGCAACATCTGATGCTAAATGTAAGAACTGTATTACAATTGCTTCTATAGGATTAAGAATTGTTTGCGATATCCCACTCTCTATATTAAAATTTCCTTTCTTTATTGTAATTGCCCCTCCACGTATAATATCAATTACTCCAATAGTAAATCCAATAGCAGGGTCATGTCCAAAAGTGTCTATTCTATGATTACTTCCACCTGTGTTGTCATAAGCTACTTTTGCAGTATCTTCTAGCCATTTTTGTAGTGAAGGTGGTAACTTTAAGCTTTGAAGCCATTTAGTAATATCACTACCCTTTTGCTCTTTATATACACCTGTTGTCATATCTTTCGGTATTCTCGCCAAGAAAAAATCTGTAAGTGCAGCTAATACACCTGCTGTCCCGACAAAAATATAATCCCATTCGTCCCATTTATATTTATTCTTATAGCTTTCTTTTTCTATTGCTTTCAAATCTTCCTTACTTAAAAAAGATTCATATGGTAGAAAAGGTTCTATGTTATTTTGTGCACAATATTGAAAAGATTTTTTTACAAATGAATCCCAGTCTTCATATTCAAGTTCTTCTAAATCTTTGCTAACACCAGATAACTTGTCCACATATATGTTATAAATAATATTTTCATCCCAATCTTTGAAATCATCAAACTCTAATAAATTAACGTTTGCTTCAATGTCGACTAGCAGTTTTTCTAAGTTACTAATTTCAATTGATTGTTTATCGTTATCTTTAAACACATCTTCTAAATAATTTACTTTTTCATTTATCCTTTCTAACAAATGACTTTGAGTTGCAAGTATTGGTTGTAACTCTCTTATTTCATCATTGCTCAACATAATTATGCTATACTCCTTTTCTTATTAGCTACAATCTGCTTAAGCATTGATAATCTCTTAATTAATTCTTCAATTGCTTCCTTATTTGCCTCTGCTTCTTTTGCTTTTTCTTCTAATTCTTGAATTCTTTCAATTAAATTATTAATTGTGTCTTGAAGATTTTTAATTACTTGTTGAGCTCTTCTTTCTTTTTCCTTTTGCAAGACTTTCTTCTTCTTTTTCCCACCTACATCTAAAATTTTTAATAATGCTATAAATATTCCAGCACCTATAAGTATTGCTACTCCTATACCAGGAATCATTCCAAAACCAAGTCCTAATGCTGCCAGCCCACTTGTTATTCCAGCTGCACTCAACCCAATAACACTTCCACTAAAATATACAGCTGCAACTGGAATTCCTACTGCGCCAAGACCTGATACCGCTGATTTTAAAGCATCTTTCGCATACTTATCGTCTATACCTCTTTCTCTTAAACGTTTTGCTTCTTTTACAAACTCTCTAATTTTTTTATCTTGAACACCTGATATTTCAAACTGTTTTCTTAAATATCCAAACAGTTCTTCTTGTTCTTTAGTTACTATGTCATTTGAATATGCAATCTCCATTCCATTCAAATAACACGTATACCTTAATTCCTCAATATCCTTCTTAACTCTTTGAACTATTTCATGAAAATCAGGATTTTGAACAATGTAGTTTTGTACTTGCTGTACACCTTCTGTTGAAAATTTTTCTGTATTAATAATTTCATATATAGATTTAAGTTCTTCTTTATCTAATTCACCATCTGAGTATGCAACAGAAAACATTAGCCCATATAAATCTATCAGTTGTCTTTCAGTAAATTTCACTTCTTGTTTCACTTCAAATACCCCTTTCGATATGTCAAAATTACAAATTAATAATCGCTTTTACAACCATTATATTCCTTTTATTTACAATTCTCAACAATACAAAGTTTAAAAGAATGAATCTTATAAGTCTATTCAAATTTTCAAAATATGTATACTCTGCCTTTTATTTTTGAAGTTTCTATACCAAAATATAAAACTTTATTTTTTTTTCACAAAACTTTTCTCTATATCACTTTTCTTTCAAAACTGATTCTTAAAAACAGCCAACATCCCTTATGTTATATCAATATTAAAATAATGTTTATCAACTGAGTAAACAGACAAAAAAATAAAAAAAGCTCTTAATTCAAGTCTTCTTAATCTTTTCTGTCATTCTAATCTTAGCTATTTGCTATAAAATAATGTAACTATTTTCTTTTTCTGATATAATTTTTACACGCAAATTTTTAACTGTTTCTGTTTCTGAAAATTTTAACCCTAAAATCTTAATCCTAACTATATGTCCCCCAAATAAACTCCCATCAAAAGAACAATAAACTTTTATCACGGTTACCCTTCAACCTACTGAAAAATCAACATTATTCATTTCCTTATATTTTTTCCATTTTACCCCACATCCCTTAATCCATCTCTATTTTCTCTTCATTTTTCCCTTTTATATCTATTTCTCTTAACCCTTAAATCTCTTATACTTCTTCTTAATCTGTCTCTATCACTTCTTAATCCTCAGCCCTTAACCCTTAATCCTTTTTCTGTTCTCCATTATTTTATCAAAATACTTTCTCTTCTTCAGCAAAAAATTAAAAAATCATGACTAAAGAGAGCTTTCGTTCGTCTTAGAGCATGATTTTTGATAAGACTTTTTTTAATTTGATATGAGTTTTTTATGGTTACACAAGTATTTTTATGACTTAAAGCTCACGTCTTCCTTCTAATGCTTTAGATAGGGTAACCTCGTCCGTATACTCTAAATCACCACCAACCGGCACACCATGTGCAATTCTCGTTACTTTTATACCCGATGGCTTTATAAGTCTTGCGGTATACATGGCAGTCGCTTCTCCTTCTATTGTTGGGTTGGTTGCCAAGATCACTTCATTAATTTCCTCCGATTGCAACCGAATAATTAATGATTTTAAGTTAATATCTTCAGGACCAATACCGTTCATAGGTGAGATGGCGCCATTTAAAACATGATATTTTCCATGAAATTCTTTGATTTTTTCCATGGCAACAATATCCTTAGGGCTCTCTACTACGCATACCACCGATTGGTCCCTTTTGGAGTCACAGCATATATTGCAAGGGTCCACATCTGTCAAGTTGCCGCATAGGGAACATTGCCGGATACTTTTTTTAGCTTCTAATATAGCGGTTGCAATATTAGAAGCATCCCTTTCACTCATATTCAATACATGAAAAGCAAGTCGTTGTGCACTCTTGCTGCCGATACCGGGCAATTTAGCAAATTCTTCAATTAATTTTGCTACAGGACGTGCATAATATTTCATGTTAGCACCTCAATCTTAAAATAGTCCTGGCATATTTAATCCTCCGGTTAATTTGCTCATTTCACCAGATGATATTTCGTCAACCTTTCTCAAAGCTTCGTTAACAGCAGCAGTTACAAGATCTTGAAGCATTTCAACATCATCAGGATCCACAACTTCAGCACTTAATTGAATATCCAATATTTCTTTTTTACCATTGGCCTTAACGGTTACAGCGCCGCCTCCTGCAGTTGCTTCAACTTCTGTTTTTTCTAATTCTGCTTGCATCTCCTGCATTTTCTTTTGCATTTGTTGAGCCTGTTTTATCATACTATTCATATTTCCAGGCATACCCATTCCCATTGATTTTTTTCCTTTACCCATTTGTTACCTCCAAAATATTTTTGTTTACGCTTAGCTATATTAAAGGTTCTTTATAATTGATTACATTATATTTTATTCATATTACCTAGAATGTAATATAGAAATATATGTTTAACCTCTACCTAAGTTAACATTATAAATGACTTATTCTCATTATTCAACAATCGTTACTTGATCACTGCCAATAAAATTCACTAATTCTTGTCGTATCTCCTCATCATCGTTAGATGGTTTTGGCATAATGTTTATGCCGCTCTCATCTGAGTGACATTCTAACTTTAAACTTTTAGATGTGTGTTTAGCAAATATCTCCTCTATTATATCTTTATTACGCAATAGATATTCTTTTTTTCCTTCACCTTCAACGTATAAAATAACAGCCTTGTCATCTATACTCAATATGTTTACCCCTTGGGTAAACATAGTTAGAGAAGGCCTTTCACTCTTGGCTTCGTTAATCACCGTTTGCCACAATTGAGTATAATCCTGATTGACTTCTATTGGTGGTGATATTTCAGAAGGTTTATCTTCCACCTCAACTTCTTGTGGCTGTTGAGGATCATCATCTTCCACTTCTAATAGCTGTGGCTCTTGAATTTGAGGTTGTTTTTGACTGACGGCCGTCCATTGCCCATTTGATATGGTTTTTTCAAGTATTGATATTCTTTCCAAAAGCCCATCTACTGAATCATTCATTTGAGGGTGCGATAATTTAACAACTGCCAGTTCTAAAAGGATTCTTGGCTGAGAAGAGTATTTAGCCGCAGCCGCAGTTTGGGACAGCTCCATTATCGCATTGTTAATGGAAGGCATTGACATTTCCTTACCTTGCTCCTGAAGCCTCTGAATATTTTCAGAGGACATGGATATAACCAACTCTAGCTCTCTTGTAATTTTGCTCATTAATAAATTCCTATAATGGTAAATCCAGTCTTTAATAAATTGCTGAATATCTTTACCCTCTGCTATCATCTGATTAATGAGAAGAATAGCTTCTGCTGATTCTTGCTTTACCACACAGTTGGTCAAATGAAGCATAAAATCATCATCAACCGTTCCTAAAACTTCTATAATAGCCTCTTTAGTAATCTCTTTAGATCCTAGTCCAATACATTGATCTAAAATACTTAGAGCATCTCTGGCTGACCCTTCGGCATTTCTAGCGATCAGTGCAAGTGCATTGGTATCCATTTTAATACCCATACGATTTAAGATTGTAACCATTCTATCTGTTATATCTTTCTCGGAAATCCTTTTAAAGTCAAATTTTTGGCACCTGGACAATATGGTTGAGGGTAGTTTATGCACTTCTGTCGTGGCAAGAATAAATTTAATATATTCAGGTGGTTCTTCTAATGTTTTTAACAGTGCATTAAACGCCCCTGTTGAAAGCATGTGTACTTCATCTATAATATATACTTTATATCGCCCTTTTGCCGGAGGATATTTTATGCTTTCTCTTAATTCTCGTATATTATCCACACCGTTATTAGATGCTGCATCTATTTCTATAATATCCATAAAGTTGTCTTCTTTTATGCTGATACAATTTTCACATTCACCGCAAGGCTTTTGTTGATCCTCGGACAGACAGTTAACACCTTTAGCAAGTATTTTGGCAGCAGAAGTTTTTCCTGTTCCTCTAGTTCCGCAAAAAAGATATGCATGTCCGGTCTGTCCACTTTGAATTTGGTTCTTAAGAACTTTTGTAACGTGTTGCTGGCCCACCATTTCATCAAAATGACTTGGCCGCCACTGTCTATAAAGTGCTCTATACGACATCTTTCTGCCTCCATAAAATTATTATTATACTATTGCTATAGGGTATTATACCATAGCATCGAAAGAATTACTTCAAATAAAAAAAAGCTGTCCAAATGACAGCTTTCCAACACTCATATATTTACTGTTAAAGCGACCGGGAAAACAGTAAAATTTATGAGAGATTGGCTTAAGTAAAATAAGTGGGGGATGGAGACGCTTGTCTCCTTATATATTATAACCATTTTATCTTAAATATACGCTTCCCAATACCCCTTTGAAAATATGTTTTTTAAGAATTGGTTATTATCATTGGTTTAGAGGGCTCCACATCGTATTTAACCATAATTCTACTCCCCCAAGTCAGAAGGTAAAATTTAAAATAAGGTATAAGCTTAGTAAATTAAAATGTCATTTGTCATAGTGTCCGTGTATTCAGTAACACCGTTGTCAATAACGGTATGATATGAACGAACTCTGTAGTAATACCCTGTTTCTACATTCTCCACTAAGTATTTCTCAGCATAGTCGTCATTGGTCTCTGTTTTTGTCCATGAGTCTACATTGGTCCATCCCGTAATGGTCAATTTTTGTAAATAAACCTTCACTTTTATAGTATCGACTTTATTAAAGCTTTGTGTATAACCTTGGATATACACATCACCGTTGCCTAAGTTTTGAATTAAGCTGCCGCATAGATCTATCATCGAATTAGATGAAGCAGCTTTAGTTACCATCGTATTTCCTGCTTGGATGATGCTGTCTTGCGCTCCGTATACCATAGACGCACAGCCCATTACCATAACCAATACTAAAATAAAAACTAATCCCTTTTTCATTCCCAATATCCCCTTTCGGGAGCCCCTTCATGTATTAAGATACACAAGAGCAGGATTTTGTTCCCGAAAAATTGATTTTTTTTTATTTTTTTTGACTTCTTCTAATTGTAATCTACAGATTCGGCAATTTTTATCATCTCTTCTTTTTCTAAATTTCCTTCAAGGCGGTACATGACTTTCCCTTTTTCCCAAAAAATAGTTGTCTTATCAGTATTTAAGCGTCTAACGACAATATATTCTATATCGTTTTTCCTTAATTTTTCTACTACGCAGTTGTCTTTATTATATTCTTCAGATCTTGATGTATTATTATATATAGGAAGCTGCACAAGCATCAACATCTTTTCATTATCATTTTTCCAGTATTCCACATAAACCAGCAATACATTTTGATTGTGAGCTCTAACTGTAACACTTTGCTGTATATAACCCTCAGGTAAATATTCAGGCTCATGTACAATATATCCAAACTTGTCCTCAATTTCTTCTGGTGTCATAGCCGCTTCAATGACTTCTGGTTTTCTTTCCCCTGGATTCTGGTTATCAGAAACAATTTCATTTTCTTCTCTTACATTCAGATTTAGAAATCTTCTAACATAGTTCGAGTAGCTTTCACTGGTAGCGATATAGGCGCAGGTCACAGCTACGGCAAGAAATATTATTGCTGCACGCATCCATGTTATTCGTCGTTTTCGGGCCTTATTCTTGTTGTTTATTTCACTCTTTATACTTGCTAAAAGTGCTTGACTATCCGGTATTTCCTCTTCCATTTCTTCTTTAAGATTTTGTTTGATCCACTCATCAAATACATCTCTTTCTTTCACTTAAACCCCTCCTTCCTGCAATACCCCTGAAGTGATTTTATCTTTTAATATTCTTTTTGCTCTATGTAATCTGGATTTTACAGTTCCTTCTGTGATTTCCAATGTTTCAGCAATTTCTTTATAGGAAAATTCTCCATAACAATATAATATCAACACTTGTTTAAATTCTGACGCCATATCGTTAAAATGGGCTTTAAATTGCTGCTTTAATTCTTGATTTTCAAGCTGTTTTTCCGGTAGATATTGATTTTCTATGGAATTTTCAAAGAGATACGCTTCATCTGAAGGCATTTCTTTTTGGGAGTAACTGTATTTTCGCTTTGCTTTGTTAACAGCAATCTGTATCAGCCATTTTTCAACTGCCTTAGAGTCTTTCAGCTGAGATAATTTTTCAAATGCAGTGACAAACGTGTCTTGTACGATATCTTTTGCCGTATCTTCATTTATGACAATTTTTTTAACGATATAGTATATTTTTTTGCTGTAATCCATGAACAGTTTTTCAATGATAAGCGTTTCGTTTATACTCATAGTGATCATCCTTATACGGTTTTCTTTTTCCTCATTATACACTGTTTGGATATGTTAATCGACATAAATCATTAAAATATCGGCAAAAAAAACAAGACCCTTTCGGTCTCTTTATAATTTTATATTTTTAAGTTTTAAAACTGCGCACCTGTCCTTGACATACTGTTCCAAGCGCTGTTTATGCAGCAAGCTCAGATCAGGCTGCTCTGCGGCACATAGGAAGATTTGCTTATTGCTGCTTCCTTCCGGACCTGACACATTCACAAGTTCCTATTGCACAGGACCCAATCCTCAACACCCGCATACATAGGGCTGACCCTACAGCAGCATGCCTCAGACAGGAATTCACTCCTGCTATAGCGGATTGCAGGTTACAGGGCACCGCTACCTCCCCAGCTAGCACAGAATGGCGGAGAGAGCGAGACTCGAACTCGCGAGGCTGTTACACCCTACACGCTTTCCAGGCGTGCCCCTTAGCCACTCGGTCACCTCTCCATGAAACCATTTGGAGTATTCATTCTTTGCGTTTAGTTAACACGCATTTTGTGCTTTTCATTAGCACGTCTTTCTAGTTTAGCAAAAAAAATAACTGTTGTCAAATGGTCATAATTGGATGAAAATCACCAGACTATTTTAATTCTAATACTGCTAAAAAAATAAATAAAAGGAAGTGTATGTTAATAAATAATATTTTATGGTAAAATAAAAGTAGAAAAGGTTTAAGATTTATTTGCTTTCAATTCTAATACTCCTTTTTATATTTGTTATAGTATTTAGCCGAAAATACTCACCTCTATTGATATGGTAATTCTTTATTTTATTCTCTCTATTATATTTTAGTTTGTTCATATAGCCTAAGATGGCATAAATCAATCTCTATTGTTAACAATTATAACTTTAAATCATAATATATAGCATCAAGTAAAAAATTCCTTAAAATAAGACAAGATTTCTTTACATTTAAGGAGGGGGACGAAATGGATATATATAGCTTGCCACAGAAGAAAACAATTGATTATGATGAAGATACGCCTAAAAATAGAGTAAAGGTTTTAGAGCTGACTCGCTAACACTTTTGGTAAAAAATTTGAAGATATTTTTTATCTTGAGGGGGGTAAGAAAGATGATCAATAGAAGTAAGTCAAAGTATGGTGAAATTTCCAAGTTTCTTACTTATAAGGCAGGTTTTTACTCTTTCATGGTATATGTGATATTTACATGTTTCAATGTAGGTATTCGTGTCTTGTCCATACCTGTATTCAAGAAAATACCCTATATATCCAATGACTTTATCTTTTGGTTTTGTGTAGGCACTTTTGTTTTTTTAGTTTTCATGTATAAAAATGATAATCAAGAGGGTTTCAGTTTTTATGGCAGCGTAAAAACGGTAAGCGTTATTGTTCCCATCAGCATTATATATCTATTACAGTCAGAAAAACTATTTACCATCCATGGCATTCTAGTCATAGTTATTACCTATATCGTATTGCTTCTTTTTCTCTATTTCAAATTACCTAAGTAATATTTAAAATAAATCTAATAATATCGTTTCAAGTCGGTAACTCTACTCAAAATTGTTATCATTCATTTTCTATTATTTCAAAAAATATTCATGGTGGGCACAAGGCCCACCATTATTTTGAGTATTCTCAGTTTATTGATATTTATTTCTCTTTGTATAGATGGTATGAAGTAACTCATGAGACTTATGGCCTAAAGGCTTCTCAAGATATTCTTCGTATATACTTGTAATATACGGATTCTCATGAGACTTTCTAAGCTCTTTTCCTTCATCCTCATCATACAGACCTTGAATCCTCTTTTTCCGAACTTCATCATTAGTAGGTCTGGGCTGTCCTCCACCGCTTATACAACCACCTGGGCACCCCATGACTTCAATGAAGTGATAAGGACTGTCATCTTTACTGATTTCATCCAGTAAAATTGAAGCACCTTTTAGGCCGCTTGTGGTTGCTATTTTTACTGTAACACCATTTAGAAACGCCCATTCTTCTTTGGCATCCTCTATTGTGATTTCTGCTGTTTTAATCCTTTCCAGTCCTTGGATTGGCTCTACATGAAGATTGTCAAATGGTAGTTCTCTTCCGGTTACAATCTCATACACCGTTCGTAAAGCTGCCTCCATTACCCCGCCCGGTACACCAAAAATATCTGCCGCACCTGATGAGAGACCTAAAGGATTATCCATTGTGCCGTCTTCAAGACCGTTAAAATATACGCCGGAGTCTTTAATCATCCTGGCTAATTCTCTTGTAGTAACAACAGCATCCACATTAGGTACGCCATTATTAATCATCTCCGGCCTTGAAATTTCATATTTTTTAGCTGTGCAAGGCATAACAGAAACAACAAACATATCTTTTGGGTCTACATTAATTTTTTCAGCAAAGAAGCTCTTACATAGTGCACCCAGCATCATATGCGGTGATTTACAGGATGATAAATGATCCAGCTCCTCAGGGAAATAATGTTCAACATATTTTATCCAGCCTGGGCTGCAGCTAGTAATCATTGGCAGTACAGGGGGTTTATCGGATGCTTTAAATCCTGTTTTTTCCAACTGCTCATCGTTGATTATATTATTTGAGTACAAATAGTTTACGAGTCTTCCAAGCAGCTCTGTTCCTTCTTCGATAATGGTCAAGTCAGCAGCAAAGTTGGTATCGAAAACATAGTCAAAATTCATTTCTTTTAAAGCACTGGCCATTTTCCCCGTTACACATTTTCCGGGCTCATATCCAAATTCTTCGCCTAAAGCTGCACGAATGGCAGGTGCGGTTTGAATAATAACGGTCTTATTTGGATCATTTAAAGCGTCCCATACTGCAATTGTAGCATCCTTTTCAACTAAAGCGCCTACAGGACATACCGTCGTGCACTGACCACAGTATGCACAGGATGCAGACCCTAAAGGCAAATCTTGACCAGAACTTATTTCAGATGCAAATCCTCTGGATTGAGAATTTAAAATGCCTACACCTTGGACTTCGTTACATACGGTGACACACCTTCTACACAATATGCATTTTGAAGCATCCCGAACAATTGATGGAGAAGTATCATCTATAAATACTTTTGATTTTTCTCCTTCAAGTCGTGATTGGTCTATTTGTATTAATTCTCCAAGTTCCTGGAAGGTACAATTTTGATTTCTTGAACATTCCAGACATTCTTTCGGGTGATCAGAAAGCATTAATTCATAAAGCACTTTTCTTGCACTTCTCACTCTGTTTGAATTGGTATGCACTACCATGCCTTCACTTACCGGCGTGATACATGAAGCTTGAAGATTTTTAGCACCATCTACTTCAACCGCACAAATTCTACATGAACCTGATTTATGGACACCCTCAAGATAACATAAGCTTGGTATTAGGATATTGTTCTGCTTTGCAGCCTCAAGAATAGTCGTCCCTTCTTCTACACTAATTTTTTTATTATTTATGGTTAGGTTTACCATTATTTCACCTCCTTTATTATTACTCTCTTCTATCACATCGTAGACATCTCATGGCTTCTGCTATGGCATTTAATCTGTGGAATCCCAAAGCGACTTCATCAAAACTATCTTTTCTATCTTCCACATCCATGTATTCCATGGAGAATCTATCATGTTCAACCAAATCCGAATCATCCTCTGCAAGTGGTATGTCGATAGGTTCACCTTTGTTGAGTTCTCCTTTTCCACCAAGGTACTTATCGATGGAGCTTGCCGCTTTTTTCCCATCAGCTATGGCTGTTATGACCACATCGGACCCTCTTGCCACATCGCCTCCTGCAAAGACGCCTGACATGGTTGTCATTAATGTTTCATCATCTACAATAAAGGTCCCCCATTTTGTCACTTCTACTTCGTCTTTGCTTACAAACGGAAGATCTGAATACTGGCTGACTGCAGGAATGACATAATCTACATCCACCTCAAATTCCGAATCTTCAATTCGAGATGGCTTTCTCCTGCCGTCAGAGTCAAAACCTTTGAGTTCCATTCTCAAACATTTCACTTTTTCAACTGTCTCTGTTCCGACAAATTCAGTTGGTTCTACCAGTTCGTGAACAATGACGCCTTCTTCTATTGCATCTTCTATTTCTCGTCTGTCGGCAGGCATATCGCCCAGGGTTCTCCTATATAGTACGTGGACTTCTTCCGCACCCATTCTAACAGCAACTCTTGCAGAATCAATGGCTGTATTTCCACCACCTATGACCGCAACAATTCCGCCTAACTGGACTTCTTTATTAAGGTTAACATCTTTTAAGAAGTCTAATCCATGATAAACACCTTTTAGATTTTCACCTTTAACGCCTACTTTTCGAGAAATTTGTGTGCCTGTTGCGATATATATGGAATCATGCTTTTCTCTTAATTCCTCAAAAGAAATTTCTTTTCCAACTTCCATATCTGTTAATACTTGAATGCCTACTTGTTTGAGTGAATCAATTTCCCTTTTTAGGACTGCCTTAGGCAAACGATATTCTGGTATACCAAAGACTAAAACGCCTCCTGCAACCGGTTGAGACTCGTAAACCGTTACATCATATCCTAACCTTCTTAGGTAATAGGCACATGTCAAGCCTGAAGGGCCTGCCCCCACAATACCCACAGATTTGTTTTTGCTGGGAAAGACTAAATCGGTAAAAGGTTCATTATGCTTGAAAGCTTCATCAGCTGCATATCGTTTAAGGTCTACGATAGCTATTGGATCATCCAGCTGTGCTCTTCGACATTTACCTTCACAAGGATGGGTACACACTCTTCCGCATACGGATGGAAATGGATTTTCCTGTCTGATAAGGTTGTAGGCATCCTTTACTCTTCCTGCAGCAATCAATGCAACATATCCCGGTACATTAACACCTGCCGGACAGGCATTCTCACATGGAGAAATGAATAGTTCTGCGCATACACCGGCACGACAATAATTTTGTTTGATGTGCTCATCATATTCATGTCTAAAATACTTTATGGTACTTAGAACAGGATTTGGAGCGGTTTGGCCTAAACCGCATAATGCAGTGTCCTTTACGGTTTTTCCGATTTCTTCAAGAAGCTCTACATCTCCCTCTTTACCTTCACCGGTGGTAATTCTCTCAAGAATTTCAAGCATTCTTTTGGTACCCAATCGACATGCGGCGCATTTACCACAAGACTCTTCTTGTACAAACTCCATAAAGAATCTTGCCACGTCTACCATACATGTATCTTCATCCATGCATATCAGACCCCCTGAGCCCATAATAGCTCCAAGCTCTACAAGAGAATCGTAATCTACAGGGGTATTCAAATGTTCACTGGTTAAACATCCTCCCGAAGGTCCTCCGGTTTGTGCTACTTTAAATTTCTTGCCTTTGGGAATACCTCCACCAATGCCAAAAATGATTTCTCCAAGGGTAAGACCCATAGGCACTTCAATAATGCCTGTGTTATTAACATCACCGGCTAATGCAAAAACTTTTGTCCCTTTACTTTTCTCTGTTCCTATTTTTGCAAACCACTCGGCTCCTTTTAAAATAATCACAGGGATATTTCCCAAAGTTTCAACATTGTTGATGACAGTAGGTTTTCCAAACAAGCCCTCATCAGAAGGGTATGGAGGCTTTTGTGTGGGTTCTCCACGTTGACCTTCAACTGAGCGCATGAGGGCCGTTTCTTCTCCACATACAAATGCTCCTGCCCCTATTCTTATTTCTATATCAAAATCAAAGTCACTTCCGAAAATGTTTTTGCCCAGTATATTTCTCTTTCTCGCTTCATCAATAGCATACTCCAGTCCTTCTATGGCTAGAGGATATTCAGCCCTTACATAAACAAATCCCCTATCGGCTCCTATTGCATACCCTGCAATGGCCATGCCTTCAATGGCCAAATGAGGATTTCCTTCTAAAAGACTTCTATCCATAAATGCCCCCGGATCGCCTTCATCTGCATTACATATGACATACTTTTGATCACTTTCTGATTTTGCAGCCAGCTGCCATTTTAATCCTGCAGGAAATCCGCCGCCGCCTCTTCCTCTGACGCCTGATTTTTTAACTTCTTCTATAACTTCCTCCGGAGTGAATTCTCCAAGAACCTTGGCAAGGGCATAATAGCCGTCGTTAGATATATACTCATCCATTGACCGGTAATTAATCATACCGCAATCTCTTAACACCACTTTATTTTGCCCTTTAAAGAAGTCGATGTCTTTCATGAGCGGCACTTTTTCGCCGGTATCTTTATTGGTATATAAAAACTCTTCTACATATTTATCGCCTATAAGGTGTTGTTGAACTATTTTTTTCATGTTCTCAGGTTGCAGGTTGCAGTAGAAAATTCCGTCGGGTAGTACCGTCATTCTTGGCCCAACGTCACAGATACCTATACAACCTGTAGTGCTCAGTTTCACTTTGGATAAAAGGTCTGCATCCTCAAGTTCTTTAACCAGTGCATCTTTGACCTCCCCACAGTCTGAAGAAACACACCCCGAGCCGGCACAAAAAAGAAGAATACGGTCGTATTTTTCAACTTCTTCAGCATATTTCTCTTTTGCAAAATCAAGATCTTCAACACTATTTATTTTTTTATCAATCGTCTCATTCATTTTTTTCACCTCCCTTATCATACACCTTTAATATTTGCTGCAGCTTATTGGGATTTACTCTTTTATAAACCTTTTCATTAATACTTATAACCGGTGCTAATCCGCATGCTCCCAAACATCGCATCACTTCAAGAGAGAATTTTAAGTCTTCGGTAGTTTCGCCTACATCAATACATAAAAGCTCCTTCAGCTTATCCAGTATCTTTTTCCCACCTCTTACATAACAAGCAGTCCCCAAGCAAACCTTTACGGTATATTCTCCTTTGGGTTCTGTAGAAAAATAGGAATAAAAGCTAACTACACCACTTACTTTGGATATTGGTAAATCCATTTTTTCTGCAATAAAGTTTTGAACTTCAAAAGGCAAAAATCCAAAAATTGCTTGTGCAATATGAAGAATTTGAATGAGGTTACTTTCCTTCTTTTCATATTCTTCAATCACATCATTTAACAACCCGTATTTTTGCTCATCACTCATTTCTTCGCATTGACATTTTTTAATGACCTGTGACATTAAAACACCTCCTTTATATATAGCCGGGATCCTATACAGGGTCCAAGCTATCCTTAATTGTCCATTGATATACCGGGTTCCCGTATAAACCATGTACAAGCGTTATTGTTTTTGCTTTCTCAGGTGTAACCAAATCATAGAATATTTTTGAATGATCTAAATCCTCCACAATGACAATAGGCTCCATATGACAAAGGCCTATACACCCTGTAATTTCAACAATGACGTTTTCTATCTCTTCTTCTTTAACGGTATCTTGAACTGCTTTTAACACTTCAGCTGCACCTGCAGAAATACTGCATTTAGCTATGACCACTATAATCCTACGTTTTCCCTTTTTTTTTGTATTCAATTTATTTACACTATACGCCCTGATCTTACTATAGCTGGACATTTTAACCACGGAATATCCTCCTTCCTTTTCATAACTATAATTTTCATAAATAAATTGAATCTTTTAGGTATATGTGGTATTTATCTTGTACATATAAGACAGGGGCATGATGCGGGCTGTATTTTCTTGCCTGCCACCTGTACTTTGTTATTTTTTTAGCAAGAGATGTGCCAGTTCTAAATCCCATTATTTAAGGGATTCTGATATTTATAAAAAATCAATTAATGCAAAAACGCATTGTTAATTTATGGAAATAAATAATTGCAGTTTTTTAAAGATAGATAAATCATTCACAATTCAAATCGTTAGAAAGCAGAGATGATAAGACTTCAACAAGATGTTATTGCCCGATGATTGTTGGGTTTTTAGTTAAAAATATAACAGAAAAAAAATAATGCAGCAGCACATTAATAATGTGCTGCTGCATTACCTTTTTTCGACGATTCGACTGTATTCTTTTTAATTCAGCGGCATTACCGCATTTTTTTTAATTTTCTAACAATGGTTGATTGATTGACACCCAACACTTCTGCCATTTTATACGTATTGCCATACGCCTTATAGGCACGATTGATGATCTGTTTTTCTACTTCTACCATGGCTTCTTTAAGTGGAATGATATCATTGATAATTATTTGTCCTTCTGAAACTTTAGAATGTTGTACGATATACATTGGAATGTCTTTGTATGAGATTTGTGAATCTTTTGATGTTACAACAATCCTTTCAATAATATTTTGTAGTTCCCTAACGTTTCCCGGCCAATAATAGCTGTTCAGTATCGATAAGATGTTGGGCATAAATTCTTTGCTGCAGCCGTACTGTTTATTGTAAACATCCAGAAAATGATAAGCTAGAGGCCCAATATCATCTTTTCTATCCCGCAGAGGTGGAATGGAAATTGGAATGACATTTAATCTATAGTATAAATCTTCTCTAAATCTGCCTTCATCAACCATTTTCTTTAGATCATTATTGGTGGCAGCTATTATTCTGATATCGATATCGATACTTTTTGTAGAACCAATTCTTCGAACCTTTTTATCCTGTATAACTTGAAGCAGTTTTACTTGCAGCAATAGTGGTAAGTCACCGATTTCATCCAAAAATATAGTGCCATTATGGGCAAGTTCAAAAAATCCTTCTTTACCTTCTTTCTTAGCTCCGGTAAATGCTCCCGATTCATATCCAAAAAATTCCGACTCTAATAAATTCTCAGGAATTGCCCCACAATTTACTTTAATATACGGTCCTTCTTTTACCGGACTCAGATAATGAATGAGTCTGGCAATAACATCTTTACCTACTCCGGTTTCTCCAAGAAGCAGAACCGTTGATTTATACTTTGAAGCTGTAGTTGCTAACTCCAACACTCTGCCAAATTCTTGGCTATTGGCAATGATACCGGAATAAGCCGGAATTTTCTCTTCATCCTTTTTCAAAAGATTGCTCTCGATTCTGCTTAATTCTTCAATATTTCTTATGTTAGTAACCACCCCCCTAAGTTCTCCGTTTTTATCATAAATGGGATTGCCGGTTGCGATTAAATTCTTTTGATCTCTGTTTTCCTGTAAAAATGTAACTCTTCTTTTTTCTTTTATGGCAAGCAATGTTGCCGAAGGATAAATGATTCTTTTTTCCTCCAGCTCTATGATGTTTTCCGGTATGATATCAATGCCTATCATATCTCTCCATGCGGAATTGGCTTTTATAATTTTCCCTTGAGCATCACATACAATCATTCCGTCATAAGATGATTCAAAAATGGCGTTGAGCTCTTCATTTAAGCTATTAATGATGTCAAACCTTTCACATAGTTGTTGATAAAGTTCATTCTTCTTTGCAAGTAAATAGGGAATACACATTTCTACCTCAGCAATGCCTTGATAAACTGCTACTGCTTTTTCTCTGCAGGATTCATAGCCACATGCACCGCAATTCAATTCATCATCTATGCTGTATTTATCGATACCGGCTAATATATTTCTGACATTTTTCTCATCGGGCTGAGCAATAGACAGCATCTTGTCGTTATACGTTCTGCCTGTATCAATATTATAATGTTCATTGAAGGGTATCTCACTTGAAATGGCTTCCTGTTTATTGATAAATTCTTTGATAATCTTTGTTCTTTCGTAAATGGATAGATGACTATCCATACAAGTTGCATAAATGCACCCTCTACAGCTTAATGCATCATACACGCTAAAATCCTGTTTTTCATCTTTTTCAATCGTTTCTACGTATTTCACCAATTCAACACAGTTTTCTATACCATCGCATTCAAATAATTGATTTTCAGTATACTTATTTTTATAGTTGGATATCATGCCGCCTGAAAGGGGTATGCCTCTCCCTTTTTTGGATGCGGTATAGTAGGGAATCCTATTTTCCTCTGATAGAGGTTGATCTATATGATTGAACATTTCTTTTAATTCTTCAAAAGTCATGGCTTCATCAATAAAACCATTAAATTGTTCTTGCTTTATTTCATCTTTTTTAGCAATACAAGGTCCTATAAAGACAATTGAAACATCTTCATGTTTATGCTTTTCATTAATGATTCTTTGAGTTGCTATCATAGGAGAACAGACCGGAATTAAATTTTTAATCAGCCTTGGATAATGCTTTTCAACTAAATTTACAAAAGCCGGACATGGAGAACTTAATAGTATTCTATTACTATTTTCCTCTATAAATTTAAAAGAATCGTCTATTACGTACTCTGCCCCGATTGCTGCTTCCCATACCTCATCGAATCCAAGCATTCCCAGATTTTGAATAATTTCTTCAGGCGAAAGAGGATATAAACCTACAATATATGAGGGCGCAAGCATTGCGATGGTTTTATGATCTGAATGGATAAGGGCTTGAGTAGTGGGAACACTGTTTTCGATCATTTTCGCATCACGTGAGCAGTGTTTTACACAATTCCCACATTGAATACATCTGGACTGAATAATTTCCGCTTTTCCATCTTTTATTCTTACTGCTTTTACAGGGCAATTTCTTACACATGAATAACATTGTTTGCATTTAGAACTATCCGTTACAATAACACCTTCTAACACATTATCATCCCCTTTAGTAATTAGTCTTTTATAGATGATGGTCGTACACAGCATATCACCTATAGGCATTATATTCATCTAAACTAAATTTATTTAAATAAGATGTAGACATCAAACGACTCATGTGTTTAGCAAAATATGATGATGTATATGTTTTTGAGATTTATAGTGCGGATATATTATAAGTTTTGTGTAAACTAAAAGATAATTTGATTTGATTATAATGTTTAGACTAGAATAATTAGAGTGTTTCCTAACATATTACTTAGTTTTATTTTATTTTCCATTTGAATGTATGTCAATAAAAGTTGTTAAATAATTCACGGTTATTGATTAGAAATGTTTAGAAAATTGTTGAAAAAATGTAAAATTAAAAGTTGCAGTAATGGGTTTAACCCACGCTACAACTTTTATTGGTTAAATAATTGCCGTGCTTATCGGCTGGCAATGACATGATACCTTTTATTACACCAGGCTGTTTTTGATCGCGTTCATCATTTGATCTTTTTCAATGACGGCATTGTGACGAACCTGTTTTTGATCTAAATGTTTTAATCCCTGAGGGATGCTGACATTGGTTTTATTATTCAGTTTTTCCACCAGTTCAAATTCTGTACCTTCAATATCCTGAGATACGGCTGTTATCACATTATTGGCAAATTTATAAGGGCTTGCTGTAGATGCAATAACCGTTGGTGTATCGTCACCAGTTTTTTCTCTGTATTTTAGATAAACATAGTACGCTACTGCAGTATGGGTATCGATAAGATAATTTTCGGATTCATATAAAGCTTTAATGGTACTCAAAGTTTGAGTCTCATCAGCAAATCCGCCTATAAAACTATCCATTTTCTCTTTCATAAATTGGGGCAGCTCGTATCGTTTTTCACTTTCCAACTGTCCCATAAGGTTGGTTATTATTTCTGGGTCGCATCCACCGACATGATATAGTAATCTTTCTAAATTGCTTGAAATTAGGATATCCATAGATGGAGAATTGGTGACATAAAAGTCTCTGTTGGTATCATAAATACCTGTATTGATAAAGTCAGTAAGGACTTTATTTTTATTGGATGCACATATGAATTTATTAACAGGGATACCCATTTGAGATGCATAGTAAGCAGCCAAAATATTTCCAAAGTTACCGGTTGGTACAACAACATTCATCTTGTCGCCTTCTTTTATGGTTCCGTTTTCTATAAGTTTTACATATGCATATACATAATACGCAATTTGCGGGATCAAACGGCCAATATTAATAGAATTTGCAGAAGACAACATAAAGCCTTCTTGGTTTAAAGCATCATTAAATTGGCCATCGTTAAATATCTTTTTTACACCGCTTTGTGCATCGTCAAAATTACCTTTTATTGCTATAACATGCGTATTATTTCCCTCTTGTGTTACCATTTGTCTTTTCTGTACTTCACTTACTCCGTCCACAGGATAAAACACTATAATTTCTGTACTAGGAACATCTGCAAAACCTTCTAAGGCTGCTTTACCCGTATCTCCCGATGTAGCTGTCAATATCACAATTTTTTTATCTTCCTTTTCTTTCTTTAAAGACTTTGTAAGTAAGTGGGGTAATATAGAAAGGGCCATGTCTTTAAATGCAGCTGTTTTACCATGGTAAAGCTCTAAAAAATGTGCGCCGCCTCGATTAACAATAGGTACAATTTCATCTTTTTCAAATTTTTCATCATAAGCCTTATTGACGGCATCCTTTAATTCGTCTTCTGTAAAATCACTTAGATATTGAGACATAACTTCATATGCTATAGATTGATAATTCTTACCTATCAGTTGGGATATAGGTTTATTAAAAGCCGGCAATTGATTAGGAACATACAGCCCTTTATCTTTCGCTATACCTTGTATAATCGCTTGTGCAGCACTTTTAGTTTCCTTGCTGCCTCTTGTGCTCATATATTGAATCATTTTTTCACCTCAATTGTTATTAACTCATTTTGCATTTATCTTATCAAAACCTATGGAAAGATTCAAATATAATATAAAACTTTATCTAGGTTAAGGTTTGTCAACTGTCATGAATATTTTGTACTGTGAATACTATGTTATAAGAGTAAGCTATTGTTTTAATAAAACAGCATAATTTAAAAATATATTCACAATATAAGCAGGTTATGAATATTTTGTAATGAGAAATAAAAACAAATCTACCTTTATAGCCTAGCTGGTATCCTATTATAGGAACACAGGTTTTAAAAGGTTGATTTCCTTATAATCTGAAAAGGAACGGTAATACTGTCCACACCGTTTTTCCCGGCAGATTATAAAGCCTCTTCTATAAGGGCTATACATTCGTTTATTTTTAATCTATAAAGATGGAAATTCTTAATAATTTGAAAAATAAGTAGTTCCTTATAGATTATAAATTTTTTGAAAAGCAGGTGATATTAATGGCTGAAACGCAATGCTGTGGAGGATATGATGATCGTTGTAAAATCGATACGAGTTTGTTATTCTTCTTCCTATTGCTAGTTATTATTTTCTGTAATTGCTATTGCTTCTAATGAGACAGCTCCCTTTCGGAGCTGTTTCCACATACATACTAGAATCTTTTCAAAATATCACCTAAAATTTGTATGCCCTTAACTATTTTTTCTTCAGACATATTAGAATAATTAAGCCTCAATTCATTTTGCTTTTGTCCTTTTGTGTAAAATGCACTGCCTGGAACAAAAGCAACTTTCTTTTCAAGAGCAATATTAAGAAGCTCCTGAGTATTTTTATCTTCCGGCAGCTTCACCCATGCAAAAAGCCCTCCCTTTGGCGTATCAAATGATACACTTGATGGAAAATATTCCTTCATAGATTGAATTGCCAGGTCTCGACGGCTTCTATACAGTTTAGTAATTTTATCGATATGATCATCTAAGCTGAATTTTTCTAAATAGACATCTACCATCCTCTGATTAATAGCAGATGAACTTAAATCAGCATTGGTCTTTAGCAGCATGTATTGATCAATTATTTTTTTATTGGAACAAATCCATGCAACACGCACTCCGGGGCAAAAAGTTTTTGAGAATGATCCGCAATTGATGACTTGTCCTTTTGTATCTAAGGATAAAAGTTGAGGTCTTTCCAGTTTCTCATAAGCTATTTCATTATAAGCTGAATCCTCTAAAATAGCAATTTCATAATTTTGCATGATATTCATGAATGCTTTTCTTCTTTCTGCTGTCCAGCACCTGCAAGTGGGATTTTGAAAATCAGGCATTACATATGCAAGTTTTATTCTATCTTCATGCTCTTTTATAATTTCATGGAGGGCTTCGGGAATAATACCTTCTGAATCCGTTGGCACCTCAATAAATTCTGCGCCATATGCTTTAAAAACATTAATTGCTCCAACATAGGATGGTGTTTCACACAAGACAATATCACTTTGGTCTACAAAAAGCATCCCACTCATATCTAAAGCTTGTTGAGAGCCGCTGGTAATAATGATCTCATCCTCGGTTAATGAAGTCCCTTGCTTTTCATTTGTTCTTTGAACTATTTTTTGTCTTAAATTAAGATATCCACTGGTACTGCTATAACTTAAAGCTTCCTTACCATGATACCCTAACACCTCCGTAAAGGCTTGCTCTATCTCTTTAAGCGGGTAAGTCTCCGGGGCTGGAAATCCACCTGCAAAAGAAATAACATCCGGTGCCTCTGCTAACTCCATCAGGCGCAGCAGTTCTCTGTCTTTCATCTGTTCCATTCTTTTGGATAATTTCATTGCTTGTCTCCTTTACTTGTAAATCCTTTAGATTCTATTATTGCAAGATTTTGTGCTGAATCCCACGTCAAGTTACTAAGATATGATTTATTTCCAATAATATTAGGATTTATTCTCTCTCTTTCTTTGATATTGATATATAACTTTTGGATCATTTCGGAGCATTCATCCAATGCCAAATCATATATTTCTTCAAAGGAATCATTAAATCTAAAATTAGCATCAAAGGGATGGGACCAAGTGTTTTTTTCTAAATTCAAAAATGGTTTGCATATGTCTATATCCTTAGAATATAAAGGTTTTGGCAATCCTATAGGTTTCCCTTTTATTCTGCTCAATAGGCTAATTAACCTCTTCTTTATATCATGAGGGTCATAGAGTAATTTCCATGCCCAAACAAAATGTCTGTATGCTTTGTTAATATCCTTATCTTCTAAATTAACGTCATATAAAGTATATATGCTTGTTCTTAGGTGTTGGGTTACACTCTTTGGTAAAGGTTTTTTTAAATCTATAAGTTGATAGGCCCGTTCCTTATATGCATCTCTATTTTTTATTTTTTTCCACATATATACGTCTATACAAGTCTCTATGACCGCATGTTCAAAATCATAGATGCCTTTTTCCTCACCCTTTTCAAAGCTATATCCTGAATAGTTATACACAAAAGGGTGTGCATTCTTATCTAACACATAATGGCATATGAATCCCATAATATAGCTTATTAATTGATTGTAATGTAATTCATATTCTATATCCATTATGGTTTCACATGATTGTATTAAAAAATCACCTGTGTGCATACGATGCATCTTATGACCTATTCTGGTTTTTTTCTTTCTAAAAAAATTATAATAGAAAAATATGTCCGGCCCTTGATTCCCTACTAAAAAAAGAGTCTTATTTTGATTTAAGATATCCTTTAGTTGATTACTTTTAATCTTTTGTAACACATCTTCGCCAAAAGCTGCATGGGTTAATAAATCAGGCATTCATATCTCTCCAATCCATATTACGCATTTATTATACCACAAAGACTTTTTATCGTTTCTTTTTATTAAAATAAAATCGATGGTGGTTTAAATCATATCCACCATCGATTTTTTTAGATGCTTTTTTTCTTAAACTATTCTGTTGTAACCTTTAAGTATTCTCCTATTGGGTCTACGTGCTCTCCATCTTTTCGAACTTCAAAATGTAAATGCGGCCCTGTGGAATAACCTGAACTTCCTACTCGTGCTATGATATCTCCGGTTTCAACCGTATCGCCTTCATTTACCAAAAGTTCATTACACTGAGCATATAAGGTTTCAATACCATTATCGTGTTGAATGATTATGGTATATCCATACCCCCCAAGCATATCTGCATGAGTTATTGTACCTTTTTGTGCCGCTACAATGTCTACATCTAAAGGGGCTGCGATATCAATACCCGTATGCAGTCTCTTTTCTTCCAGCAGCGGATGGACTCGCCATCCATATGGGCTGGTGATTCTGTTATGCTCTACAGGTAATGGCCACATCATCTCAGTGTTTTCAGCTTGTTCTTTACTTTCTTCAACAATTTCAGGCTGCCCTTGAGCTTGTAGATCTGTTTTTTCCTCTTCAGCATTGGTTAAAAACATACACCCCATAACCACTAATATGGCAATAGACACAAAGGATAGTTTGTACGAGTTTTTCTTAAATTGAGCAATCATTTTTAGTCTCCTCACTATTTGAGATTTACTGCCTGTCACTCCAGCTATATTTGCAGCTGCTATTGGCTTATTTTTTTGCAGCAGCTGTATGATGGTATAACCATACTTTTTATTATCCTTTTCATTCATGTAGGATAACGTGAAGGCATCACAAGCAACTTCACAATCTTGCCGCATTTTATTTAGTGCATACCAAATCAAAGGATTCATCCAGTACACTGCCTTTAATAAGGCCATTATCCAAAAAGTAGCAATATCTTTTCTTTTTAAATGTGCCAATTCATGCAGCATGATACAAGTCAACTCATCTTCATTAAATGCATTTTTCAAGCTTGCCGGTAACAGCAAGCAGGGATGCATTAACCCAAAAAGCACCGGTGCGTTGATGTGTTTGGTATAAAAAACAGGTATTTTCTTGCTTATCCCCATTGTAAGTTGACATCTTTCCAATAGCTTATATACGTCGCTATCCGCCTCTGCAGCATTTTTTCTCCATTTTCTTAGAAACTGTATATTGGCTCCAAAGGTATAGGTTAGAATGGTTATAACACCTATTAGCCATATCCATGATACTGCCTGAATCGCCTCTATTACATTCTTCCCAACGGTGGTTGGTTCTTCTAACCATTGCTCATCCAAAAAAATGACTCGGATGGGGCTTATATGCGTTTCAAGTTCACTTGTTTCAAGTGCAGGCCCTTGGTCAAATATTTCCATTAGGTTAAATAAGCTTACAGGGCTGTTTGGTGAATAGGGCATCATTAGTCGAATGATTAATATAAACCATATCAAGTAATGCCATTTAGCTCCAAAATGGTTTCTGAATATAAGCTTTAAAAACAGGATGCAAAGTACGACGAAACTTCCCTTAATGGACGAAAAAATAACAAGATTAAATAGATTTATGCAACTCATTTCTTAATCCTTCTTTTGATCCAGAATATTTTTTAATTCTTGTATTTCTTCATTGGTTAAGTCTTCTTTTTCAAGGAAGTTAGCAATCATGGTTTTTACTGCACCATTATAAACTTTATTTAGGAAAGATAAACTTTCTGATTGAATGCATTCATCTTCAGATACCACAGGAAAATAAAAATATTCTCTGTTTCTTTTTTCAAAATTAAGTGCTTCCTTTTTTACCAACCTGCTGAGCAACGTTTTAACCGTAGTATGCTTCCAATTTTTGCTCTCTTTCATTTTCAAATAAACCTGATTGGCATTTAGCGGCGCACTGGTCCAAAGTATCTTCATAATTTCCCATTCAGAATCTGATATTTGGGGCATTTCTTTCATTTGATTATCACCTCTTTTTTATAGACTACAATTGTAGTTAATTAAAGATTACACTTGTAGTCGTTATTTGTCAAGTGTTTTTTGAATTTTTATATAGTATTTTAACAACACAGTAATTTGCTTTTAAATAAAAATTTATTGTATACTTTTGATTGGGTTATGTTATTTTATTTTTATAATAATCCAATCAAAAGTAGTTTAATTTAAAGATCAATTTACTAAGAAAGGAGAAATAATGAGATATATTATAATGGGTTTACTATTTTCATTTTTCTTAGCAGCAGGTACTCAAAATGATATTAATAACAGATATTCAGAAAAACAAAATGAGGTTAAAAATGAGTATATCACAGATAATGCATTTGATAGTCATTCAGATATAGATGAGTTTTATATCACAGATAATACAATTGATAGTCATCCAGAAAAACCAGACGAGGTTATCGTTAAATATACCATAGATAGTACCGTTAATAATAGTAGTTCACTTATTGAAATGCCTGACATTGAAATACTCAATAATACTGAAAATGAAAGCGTAGACAAAAAAACCTCTGGTGAATCCGCTGCGGATAGTCCCACAGAAGAAAAATATTAGGAAATAATGTAATTATTGATTACGAATTACTGCATAGCATTTCTGATAAAGTCAAAATAGATATGAGATGGAATCCTATCGAAAAAAATTATGAAATGGCCGATAGTTCACGTGAAATATACGAAAGTTTAAATGAAGGGATATATGTTGAAATAGATTTACCTTGATACGATTAGGTTGGGCACGGTGACCCAACCCTACGGCTGACTTCATTGGATTTCTCAATGATGATATATTCGATAGATATATTAATGTGTATAATCAATAATTCTTATTTCTTCACCCAATCTTCTCTTTATTGCTGCTTTCATTTCTTCTGCATGAGGACATTTAAAGCCTATTGGTGTTCCTCTGGTAATGCATGATGCCAAAGCAATGGTATCGGCACCTCTTTTAACCATCTCCAGGGCTCTTGTTACTGCTTTTTTTCCCGGACATCCTCCACAAGTTGAGATACCTATTAATTCAATATCTTCTTCCACCCCTTCAAAAGCCCCTTTTTTCAGATTCATCATTTTGATATCTGTTGTTGCAGGACACATATCCTCGGTTTGTAAACATCTTATTAGTCCAACTTTCATTTATACGGCCTCCTTTTATGATAAAAATTTATTGTAAACCCTATAATTGTATCTTTTTAATCTTACTCATTACTTTTTCTATATCAATGGTTGTTAATTCTCGGTTTTCCATTAATATTTTACCATTGACGATGGTTGTATCAACATCTGAGGCTTGTACTGAGTAAGTGAGGGCGGAAATAGGATTTCTTAAAGGTTGTATATGCGCTTTTTCTATATCTATTAAAATTAGATCTGCTTCTTTTCCTTTTTCGATAGATCCTGAATTAAATCCTAAAGCCTCAGCACCATTTTTTGTTGCCATTCTAAAGACTTCATGTGCTTTCATCTGCTCCGGGTCATTATGAACGCCCTTATGGATAAGAGACGCTAGATGCATTTCTTCAAACATATTTAAGTTATTATTACTGGCCGCACCATCGGTTCCCAGTGCAACCATTATGCCTTTTTGAATCATTTCAGGAACCGGAGAAATGCCGCTGCCTAATATCATATTGCTGGAAGGATTATGGACAGGGATAATATCTTTCTCTCGGATCATCTCAAAATCTCTCTCATCTAAATGAATGCAGTGAGCAGCTATAACCGGGGTATCCAGTATCCCAACTTTTTGACATACTTCCAGTGGTGAAGCACCATGCATATCCATGCTGATGTTTCTTTCATTAACACCTTCTAATATATGAATATGTATGCTGGTGTTCATTTCTTTTGCCACTTCGGCTGCTTTTCTTAAGGATTTTTCATCATAGAGAAACACAGAATGAATTTCCGCATTAACTTTTATTCTTTCATCATAATTATGCCACTGATTATAAAAATCTTTAAAACTGTTTTTATCTATGATTGCATCATTTTCACGGACTTTTGATTTAATAATGTCTTTTGATAAACAAGCTTTTATTCCTGTTTCTGCTACTACTTTTGCGACTTCTTCCATGTAAAGATACATGTCTAAAAAAGCTGTTGTTCCTGATTGAATCATTTCAGCTACTGCAAGTTGTGCTCCCCAGTAAATATTTTCAGAGGATAATTTATTTTCTGCCGGAATGATATAATCGAACAACCATTTTTGTATGGCATAATCGTTGGCGTAATTTCTTAACAGCACCATAGGGCTATGGGTATGGGCATTCACCAATCCGGGTGCTGCTATTTTGCCTTGAGCATTGATAACTTTACCATATTGAAGTTTCTCAATCTCTTCTGTTATTGCCCCTACATATTCAAACCGTCCTTGTTCGATAACCATGCATCCATCATCTATTATGATTTCGTCGGCCCCAATAATATGCGCATTTTTTATCAATAAGTCCTTCATTATTTCCTCCCAATACTAAAAAAGATTTTGCCAGACGCAAAATCTTTTTTTTTGAAATCTATACGTTCCAGCTATTTAAATATTTTTCTTGTTCCGGGGTTAAAGTATCAATATCCATATTCCAGCTTTTTAACTTCATTTCAGCGACTTTTATATCGATTACTTGAGGTACGCTAATAACGGAATTTGGTAATTTGTCTTGATGGTCCACAAGATATTTTGCCCCTAATGCTTGCAATGCAAAACTCATATCCATAATTTCTGCAGGATGCCCATCTCCTGAAGCCAAGTTAACCAATCGTCCTTCAGCTAATACATTGATCCATCTTCCATCTTTCATTTTGTATCCCATAATATTGTTTCTACGCTCTTTTACTTCTACTGCTAATGCTTCTATATCCTTTAAATCGATTTCTACGTTAAAGTGGCCGGCATTACACAGAATAGCACCATCTTTCATCTTTTCCATATGGGCTTTTGTAATGATTTTATTGCACCCTGTTACGGTCACAAATATGTCTCCTATTTCAGAGGCTTGCTCCATCTTCATAACCTCAAAACCATCCATAACTGCTTCAACCGCTTTAATAGGGTCTATTTCGGTTACTATAACTTTTGCACCCAATCCTTTTGCTCTCATAGCGACGCCTTTTCCACACCAGCCATAGCCTGAAACCACAACATATTTTCCTGCTGTTATTAAGTTAGTGGTTCTGTTAATACCATCCCAGACGGATTGACCTGTGCCATATCGATTATCAAACATATGCTTACAATATGCATCGTTTACAGCAATCATAGGATTCTTTAGAGCGCCTTCATTTTCCATAGCTCTAAGTCTGATAATACCTGTTGTTGTCTCTTCGCATCCACCGATTAGGTTTTGCATTAATTCAGGACGCTTGTTGTATAAGATGTTGATTAAATCTCCGCCGTCATCAATAATTATATGGGGGCTGTGTTCAAGTGCAGTTTCTATATGTTTATAGTATTCTTCTTCTGTCGCCTTATATTTTGCATATACTTTCATGCCTTCCGCTGCTAAACCGGCTGCAACATCATCTTGAGTAGAAAGAACATTACTTCCTGTTACAGACATATCTGCGCCTCCGGCAGCTAATACTTTGCATAAATAGGCAGTTTTAGCTTCTAAATGAACAGATAGTGATATTCTTATATCTTGAAAAGGTTTGGTTTTTTCAAACTCCTCTTCTAAAGCCCTTAATAAAGGCATATAACTTTTAACCCACTCAATTTTTTGCTTGCCCGAATCTGCAAGGTTAATATCTTTTACATCGTAACTCATTGTTATTCCTCCAATCACCGAATTCATATTAAATATATCATAACCTATTTGCATTATAAAGGTTTATTTATAACACTTTTGTATGCTATTTTATTTTGATAAAATATGGAGCAATTAACCATACTATAAAGAGTAATTAATGGAGGTTATTTTCATGGAAGATAATTGGAAAAGGATATGGTTGGATAAGCATTATATTAAATTTAGTCTATATCTTATTGTAACAGCAATCATTTTATATATACTCTATTCCATACTTTCTCATACAGGAATTATACTTACCTTTATAGGCAATGTTCTTTCCCAAATATTTAGCGCCATTGCACCCTTAACATACGGACTGGTTATTGCTTACTTTTTTAGTCCATTGGTCAATTTTATTGATGAAAAATTAATTAGTCGATCGGCAAAGGCACAACGACCTAAAAACTCAAAATTGTCCAAACAATTGGCAAAAAGGAGAAGAACCATCAGCATTGCCATCGCCTTTGTTTTAATCGCCATTATACTAACCATAGTATCTTTTACATTATACAGTATGATAATGGGTAAGTTTACCGTCGAAAAGATGGATACCATTGGGGAAAATATCTATAGGTATTTTTCAAAATATGAAGATTTATTCAATACCCTTAGTGAAAGGTTATCTACCAGCGGTCTAGCACCTAGAATAAAAAATCCGGTTCAAATGTTTGTAGAGTGGGCTTCCAGTGGTATCCTCTTTAGAAAGGGGAGTGATTTTGCAGGATGGCTTTCGAACTTTGGAATTAATTTGATTAATATTGGTTTAGGCTTCGTTATTGCTTTTTATATCTTAAAGGATCAAGAGTATTTTCTAAAGCTTTGGGACAATTTTTTAGATGTGATATTGCCAAGAAAAGCTGAAAGCATACTCATGCACACTCTAATAGATATTCATAAGGTCATATCCAAATTCTTTAGAGGCCAGCTTTTAGACGGGCTCATAGTAGGTATCCTTTCCTCAATTGGATTGTTCTTAATAGGCATTGATTTTGCTATTTTTATAGGTATGTTTGCCGGTATTGCCAATATTATTCCATATTTTGGTCCTATTATTGGTATTGTACCGGCTGTTATCATGTCTCTATTAGATGGCAATGTCACTCAAGCAGTATTATCTGTCGTCATCTTATTAGGTATTCAACAAGTTGACGGTGCTGTTATTGCTCCCAAAATTGTTGGCGACAGTGTGGGCCTTCATCCAGTTTTTGTGTTGTTGGCCGTTATTATTGGAGGTAAATATTTTGGCATTATGGGTATGCTTATTGCGGTGCCCATTACGGCTATTCTAAAATTGTTTATTTTAAAAATGTATGATCATAGCATACAAAAAGAGCAGTAAATAAAATTGCTGCTCTTTTTCAATCATGCATTAATCTCCCTCGAAGCACTCTATCAGACACTGTTCTATTACTTCTTGAGTAATAATACTCCCGGTATCAATTTGTCTTTTTACCTCAGAGTACCTTTTAGCATTTATCATACCATCACCCCTTAAAAAAGTCATAGTTCAGTATATGATAGAATTTAAAAATAATACTAAAAAAATAATTTATTCATCTGTTTCTTTTTCAGGTTGATCGTTTTTTGTTTTTTTACTTTTTCGTTTTTCCTTTTTTTGAGGAACTGCCTTATAAATAAAGAATTCATCAATAATTCTTTCTGCAAGATATTTTTGCATATTAGCCCTTACGGTTAGCATCACCGTCAGCATGAATATTTCTAATATATCATCATCTTGCATATCCATTTCTTTTAAATATTCTTTAACCTTTTCTATATCGTCTTGTATTTTTAAATCTAGTTTATCTCTTTCATCTTTTTGTATCTCCTGTAATATAGAATAAATATCTTCAATATTTATTTTTTCTTCAAGCTCAGAGTTATAGTTTTGGATAAGAGGAGCCATCAAGTGTTCCATATCTTTTATGGAAACAATTCCCTTCATATGATATATCAATATTAGAAAAAGCAAATGGTCCTTGGAATATTTTTTATTAACAGGTTTTGGAATAATATTATGTTTTGTATAATTGTTAATCATTGTTTTGGTTAGTATTTTGTCTTTATCTTCTCTTTTATAAATTGACAATTTATCATTCATGAACGTGGTGACCTGATCCATGTATAAGTCCAAATCCGGCATATCAAGAAGCCTTATTTGGCCACCTTTAGATATCTGATCTACTAATTTTTTTACAAAACTTTCGTATCTCACAATCATCACCCTTTCTTTATTCTACATTATATGGTATTCATAACTACATGTCAATGTGCGCCCTATTCCAATTTCTTGGTCATATCTCTACCTGCTTGTTCAGCTTCTTTTAATATATCTTTTCGATTGATTACCGAAACTTTATCAGTCCCGGTAATCAAAAGTTCATATTCATATGTGGCATGAACACCTTTAAAAAACAATTCACAAGTGCTTCTGAGTCCCTCAAACTGCTTAGGATACGTACTTCCTGCCGTAGATAATACGACACCTATTCTTTTTTTTGAGTCCAAAGGAATGATGGGGTCCTTCAATATATACTTGCTATTCCAGTATATTTGGCATCTATCCATCATGGACTTGGTATAAGCACTTACATGATTAACATATAAAGGCGTTGCCAGTACGATCATCCGGCTGGATTCAATATGAGAATAAATCATTTGCATATCGTCTTTTATTGTACACGCTTTTGTACTTTTACAAAAGCCGCATGCCTTACAGGGCGCTACATCTTTTTCTCTCAAACGGATAGATATTATTTCTATTTTAGAATTCGTTGTCATTCCTTTAATAAAGGCTTCCACCAAAGTATCTGTATTTTGTCCTTCTCGTGGGCTTCCTCTTAAGATTAGTACTTTCATTATTTGCCCCTCTTTTTTAACTTTAATTATGGCTTGCTGAACGAATGTATATTATTAACTACTAGATGGCACCATTCAGCAACGCCAAATTATATTTTTTTATGTTTCATTGATTATTTTATCAAAAATATATAAACTATAAACATATATTTATTTGTAAATTAAATAAGGACAAAACTTTGAGGTGATAAACATGCCAAAAATAGAACTCATTGCTACAGCTACATTTGGACTTGAAGCTGTTGTAAAAAGAGAAGTAACTGATTTAGGCTATAAAATATTAAAGGTTGAAGATGGTAAAGTCACCTATATGGGAAATGAATCAGCTATTGTAAAGTCCAACTTATGGTTAAGATGTGCTGACCGAATTCTTCTTAAAATGGGAGAATTTAAAGCTTTATCTTTTGAAGAACTTTACCAACAAACTAAGGCTTTGCCCTGGGAGGAATGGATCACTGAAGATGGAAAATTTACAGTAACAGGCAGTTCTGTAAAGTCTAAATTATTTAGTGTTCCCGATTGTCAGTCTATCGTCAAAAAAGCGGTTGTGGACCGGCTTAAATCTTTTTATCATAAAGATTGGTTTTCCGAAACAGGGGCTGAATACACCATTAAGGTATCTATTTTAAAAGATATGGCTGTATTAACCATAGATACAAGCGGGACAGGGCTACATAAAAGAGGATATCGCGTGAAAGATGTAGCTGCTCCTATTAAAGAAACCCTTGCTTCTGCTATGGTACAGTTAAGCTTTTGGAAAGCGGACCGTTTGTTAGTAGATCCTTTTTGCGGTTCCGGTACCATTCCTATTGAAGCTGCGATGATTGCTAAAAACATTGCCCCCGGGTTAAATAGAAAATTTGCGTCTGAAGAGTGGCCATCGGTTCCAATTGGTCTATGGAAAGAAGAACGAAAAAAGGCTTTCAGCAGCATACATCATGATCTGAACCTTAATATACAAGCCTCAGACATCAATCCTTACGCTGTGCGTGCCGCAAAAGAAAATGCCCTTGAAGCCGGAGTGGATGATTGTATTGAGTTTAAGGCTATGCCTGTGTCTGATTTATTTATTAAAGAGCCCTATGGCATTATAATATGTAATCCCCCATATGGCCAACGTATTGGGGAGAAGGAAAAGTTAATCCATATATATGAGGATTTAAAGCAATTATTCACAGGTGAAAAAACATGGTCTTTATATCTGCTTACTGCTGATAACAAGTTTGAAGCAATTTATTCTGAAAAACCTGCTGATAAGAGAAGAAAATTATATAATGGTCGAATTCAAGTTAATTACTATCAATACTATGGTGAGAAACCGAAGGAGTAAAAATAAGTATGTATAAATTAGTCGTATCCGATATGGATGGTTCATTATTGAACAGCCATGATGAAATATCCGATTATAATAAACGAATGGTTCAAGAAGCTATTAAAAAAGGTACTATTTTTGTACTGGCAACCGGCCGGATATATGGTTCAGCTAAGGTCTATGCCAAGCAGCTAAAATTGAATACACCTATTATGGCTTGTAATGGCGGTATTATTAGAAATTCAATAGATGGTAAAATACTGTATGATGTACCTATTGATAAAAAAGCTTTTAAAGCTGTCTTGGATTTTTTGAAAAAAACCGACACCTACTATCATTTCTATGGTGCCGATATATTTTATGCAGAAGAAATCAGGATGGAATCTTATGAATACTCGGTTTGGAATAAAAGCTTACCAAAAGAGGATCAGATTTCTATACAAGAAATAGCAAATCCTTATGATCTCATTGATCAAGACTCTATTTATAAGGTTCTGTTACATTGCAATAACGATATGAAACGAGAATATTACAGCAATGAGCTCAATAAGATTTCTAACATCACTTTAACCAGCTCATGGTTTGATAATTTTGAAATATGCGGTGGCAATGTCACCAAAGGAAATGCTGTTAGGCGATTTGCAGAAGGCATGAATATTAAGCCTGATGAAATCATTTGTATTGGCGACAATTTAAATGATATCAGCATGATCGACTATGCTGGATTAGGCGTAGCCATGGGCAATGCCGATGAAGCTGTTAAGAAAGCTGCAGATGTTGTGACCAGTTCTAATGATGAAGATGGTGTTGGAAGGGTATTGGAAAAATATGTAGTATGAGTTTTTTATTCAAACAACTCTATACCAAGCTTATCGTAAAATTGTTGGTCAATATAATGACTGGAATGCAAATTATGATCTCGTCTAAATTGAAGTACCCATTCCTTCATGCCTTCTCCATAAATGCCATCTACTCTAAAAGGATAATATCCTTTTTCTTTCATATATTTTTGTATCTCATAAACATCAGAACCTCGGTCTCCTGGTTGAACAGTCCTTAACCCACTTCCAAAAGGTCCAAAAGGTCCTCCATAAATGATGACCTTTGTTCCTATTTTAACCAATTCGTACAATTCTCCTATGTCTTTGTTATACATACGAATGCATCCGTGAGAAGAAGCCCACCCGATAGAATTTGGTTTATCGGTTCCATGTATCCCATATTTCCCCCATGGTACATTGATGCCCATAAAATGTGTGCCAAACCCTTCCCCCCACTTGGCCTTAAATGTAATTCTATAGGTTCCAAGAGGTGAAGGTGTCGTATATTTTCCACCTGCTATCGTATATTCTTTAACATTTTTTTCTTCTTTTACATCGTATAATACCAAAGTTTGATCCACAAGATCTACAAAGATAATTAAATTATCTGATACTGAAGCTACCGGCTTCGAGCTTTCTTTAATGGATATATTAAATAAAATCAATACCAGAATCAAGCATATCGGTATAATAAAATATTTTCTCAGCAACTTGATACTCCTTCCTACTTCTTAACTCAGATTATTCATGGAAACTGCTTAGCTGGTATCCTGTATTTTGGAATTTATCGTGAATGACCCGGGTTTAATATACTATATGCATAAAATGTATTATTTTTTCCCAAAAAAAAGAACTCCTTTCAGAGGAGCCTATTTTTATGATATCACCAACCAGCAATCTTATATTATTGAGAACAGTAGATTAGAGAAAATATTTACTGATATTCATGTAATTTACGATATAGCGTTGTTAGACTTATACCTAACTTTTGTGAAACTGTCTTTTTTCCTTGGGTAGAATGTCCGTATATCTCCAAATATTTTCTTAAAAGATTCTTTTCAAATACGGTAGTAATGGTTTCTAAACTGCCGTCCATATTGATATAAGTATCTATTTTTTCTTCTTTTGTAATCTTATTTACTCTGGAAAAGAAATAATCCGGTAGATCTTCCAGAGTAATTTCATCACCTGAGGAGAAGTTGGCAGCATATTCAATGACGTTTTCTAGCTCTCTTATATTGCCTGGCCAATCGTGCAGCAAAAATATTTTTTCTACTTCTTTTGACAACATTTTTTTGTTAATGTTCATTTGCTGACACAGTTTTTGCAGTATGTATTCACAACATAACAAAACATCATTTTCTCTTTCCCTAAGAGAAGGTAATTCTAAAGGAATTACATTTAATCGATAAAATAAATCATGTCTAAACTTCTTAATCTGTATTAATTCTTCTAGATTTCTATGAGTTGCCGATATAATCCTTACATTGATTTGAATAGGATCATTACCCCCAACTCTAATGATTTGCTTTTCTTGAAGTACTCTTAATAATTTTGGCTGAAGATGGAGTGGTAAGTCTCCAATTTCGTCTAAAAATAAGGTTCCATTATTGGCGAGTTCAAACTTTCCAATCTTCCCCTTAAGGCTGGCACCTGTAAATGCACCACTTTCATATCCAAAAAGCTCTGATTCCAGAAGATTTTCGGGTATAGCGCCGCAATTTATGGCTACAAACGGTTTGTTTTTTCTCCTGCTTGCATTATGAATCGATCTTGCAAATAATTCTTTACCGGTTCCGCTCTCACCATTTAATAAAATGGAAGAGTCAGATTGCGCAGCAATTTTTGCCTTTTTAATCACTTTTACCAACTCAGGGCTCTTCCCAATAATATTTGAAAAATCTTTACAATCACTATCTTTAGAATTTATTGCAATATCAATGATATCTTTAATTTTATCAAAACTCAAAAGCGTAGAGATTTTTTGATTATCCAATACAATATCACTTACTTTGTATGCTACTTTAATGGCTCTTTTATCTACTTTCCAAGTTCCGAGTATCTCATTATTGTCTGTATTTCTTATTTCTAAGTTTTTGATAATCGTTTCAATTTTTTCACCTATAATTCTGTCTTTTGAAGCATTAATTCCTAAAGTCTTTAATGCTTTCTCACTAATATGTGTTATGAGCTCTTGTGAATTTATGATTATAATTTCTTTGTTTATCAAATTAATGATCTCATTAATTTCAGCCATTTTCATATTGAGTCTATTAGAATTTTTTATATTGAGCACTTCAATTTCAATTGTTCTGGCTACTTGCTGTAATATTGCAAGATATTCATCACATTTGCTGAGCATTAGCTCCTTTTGCTCGGAATTAAATGCGGCAAAACTAACAACTCCAATATTCTGCCCTTCAACTTTTATAGGATATGTCATATTTCCCCGTTCTTCGCAATTAAAATAATTGGAACATTTTTGACAAACATGACTATCTTTTGTTGTTTTATTCCATTCGGGTTCACCGGATCTAAGAATTTTTGCAAATATTGAATCCTGCGGACTATTTTCATATATTCTATAATGAAATTTCCCAGTGCCTCCAACCCGTACCAGTTCATCGTCTACTACCGTTACATCGATATTGAGTGTAGCAGAAATGTCTTCGGCTACGTTTTGAATTTTATCTTCTAGTAATCGTAAATAGGACATTCATTTCCCCCTCCTATCCGAGAAACTGTGAAGCTAGTCGTTAAACTTAATTTCTATTGGAAACATTCTACAGCAAGTCCAATGTTATGATGATTTCTCCAAATGCTTGTTCATATGCTTATCTAAAATGCCGCTTACACCTACTAATGATATGAGTATAAGAATACCTCCAATAATAATTCTTAATGATAACAAGTCAGAAAATATACTAACGCCTAATATAACACTAAAGATAATTCGGCTGGCTGATACCAATGAACCTTTTACTGCATCAACGTATCGGTATCCTATTGTAATAAAGATTTGACCCAATACGCCCATTAGACCGGATATGAACATATAAAAAGCAATCATTGGCTGCGGTATCACTAATTTAGGCAATATAATCATAAAGCTCATTAAAGATCCTATTAGCATTAGATAAAAGATAATTAGATAACTTTCATCGTATTTTCTGGCTTCGCGTAATGCTGAAATACCAACTGCAGCTACTATCCCAGATATCAATGCCGTTACATCTCCAATGTTTATGTTCTGAAAGTCCGGAACAACGATTAAATAATATCCAATCATTGTCAAGATTAAAAAAATGACATAATGCTTTTTTATCTGCTCTTTATTCAAATAGGGTGCAATAAGAAATACAAAGACCGGATAAGTCATATTTAACATATTTGCATTTGTTATCGTTGTATACTCTACACCTATAAAGAAAAGTATAATCGCAAAGGTATTGAAGATTGCTCTCAACAAAACATATTTGATATTATTAGGTTTTAATGGTTTGTTCTTTACAATGACATAAACTAAAAATATTATAAATCCTATAAAAAAGCGACTGAACGCCATTACAATACCTGAGAAATTTGAAGCTTGAATCGCTACCTTAGCAAAGACAGATCCAAGTGCAAAAAACAATGCTGACAACGCAACTAATATAATACCTTTATAAGTCCTGCTTATATTCATATGAAACCTTCCTTAATGGATAATTGTTTATGGTTGTAATTGCACTGTTTTCTCTTAATTACGCTCTTTTTATTTTAGCTGTAGTTTTTTTTATGTTAGGCTTCAGTAAGAACAGAGAGGAGAAAATCTAGGGGCTACCAACGAATTGGTTAATGTTAGGGGAGAGTTGTTAATATTCGTTCAGCAGCCCCTATGTCATCTTTGTTCCAACAACTTTTAAATTCTTTATCTATTCAACAGCAACCACTTTACCCAAATCGACAGCTTTTCTAACTGCATAAAGATTTTCTTCTTTGGTTCTAGGATCCGTGACGCATCCCGGCCCTACGATTAAGCCTTTTCCATCTATTTGATTCACAGCTTCAAGAACATGTTTTTCAATTTGTTCCGGCGAACTGCCGGACATGATACTGTTGTATTTCAAAACGCCATCCACAAAATATGGTACTTCTTGTATACCCCCTAAAAAACATTTTGAAGTTTTCTTTCTCGCTTCTTTAAAATTGGGTTCTGTATATCTATCGTGCCAATTCAGGCAATTACACGGGTATTTCTCCACCGTATCAAACATAATATTTTCACCGTGTATATGTACAACGTTAAAATAAGTATCATCTTTGAATGCTTCAATGAGTTCTAAATCATATTTCGCCCCAAATTCCTCATAGTTCTCATCATTCATAAGATCATAAGTGGCACATTGGGTTGCTAAAAAGAATCCGCTTACCCCAGCTTCTATATTGGCTTTTATAAAATTTATTGTGGTCTCAGTAATCACCTCAAGGGCCTGATGAATCATTTTGGGTTCTTCTTTCATATCATGAAATAATCGATCACCTGCCAGTTTCTTTGCAGTTGTTAAAGGACTGAATACGGTTTGAATGAAAGGCGTGTTTTTTTCTATGTTTTTGCTAACATGTTGTGCCAATTGTAATTGTTTTCCCCAAGTACCGTAATACGCTGGCAAAGTTTCTAAAATAGACCAATCTTTTATACCCTTTATTCCAAATTGATCAATAATCGGTTCTTTGTATTTTTGACAATAAAATCTTATCTTTGAACCCCAATCTTGTACCGTATATGTTCCAAAAGGCATTAATTTTATAAAATCATAGTCATATTTTTCGTTCAAGTTTATTTGTTCTTCCGCTAACATTCTGGGATCCTGGTCTACTTCTGAAAAATGCATCCATATGCTAACTGGAATTCGATCAACTTCTTGACCGTTTAAAGCAGCTTTTATTCGCTCCTCCCTGTTCATTTTCTACCTCCTCATAAATAATTTTTTTATTTATTTATAGCCGGCATAAATAAAATTTAAAGGTATGGTTGTATAGTTGTATAGTTGTATATACAACTATACAATACACCGTATTTGACTTTTTGTCAATAAAATTGTATTCTCTTACTAAACT
>JANQMT010000046.1:0-28935 GCA_028279945.1 Clostridia bacterium | reverse complement strand
CATATGCCATCAAATTTTCTCCAAATGAATACATTAACGAATATTTATACGCCTGTATTCATTTTTCGATAGCGTCAGAGGCGTCTCACCTCTTTTACTTTTTTTCTTATCTTCTATCTTCTTTCTTAAGATGTTTTCTTTTCAATGTGAATGTTCTTTGTTTGTTCTCTGTATAGAATTTTCCTTAGAAATTGTCCGGTATATGACGCTTGGACTTCTGCCACTTCCTCAGGTGTACCGGTAGCAATGATTGTACCCCCTCTATGGCCGCCATCCGGCCCTAAGTCAATGATATGGTCGGATACTTTTATTACATCCAGGTTATGCTCAATAACGATAACTGTATTCCCAGTTTGAACCAATTGATTTAAAACGCCTATGAGTTTGTTAACATCTTCAAAGTGTAATCCTGTTGTAGGTTCATCCAAAATATAAAGTGTTTTTCCGGTACTGCGTTTACTTAATTCTGAAGCCAATTTAATTCTTTGTGCTTCGCCTCCGGACAACTGGGTTGAAGGCTGTCCCAACTTAATATAGCCTAATCCTACATCATTTAACGTTGTTAGTTTTCTTGTTATAACAGGCACATTTTTAAAGAATTCCAAGGCTTCTTCAACAGTCATGTCCAGCACTCCATAAATATTCTTTCCTTTATATTTAACTTCAAGGGTTTCTCTATTATAACGCTTACCTTTACATACTTCGCATGGTACATATACATCCGGTAAAAAATGCATTTCAATTTTTATAATACCATCTCCATTGCAAGCCTCACATCTGCCGCCTTTTACATTAAAACTAAATCGACCCTTGGTATATCCTCTCATTTTCGATTCAGGTATTTGCGAAAACAAATCCCTGATATGCGTAAAAACACCTGTATAAGTAGCAGGGTTAGATCGTGGTGTTCTTCCTATAGGAGATTGATCTATATCTACGATTTTATCAATATGTTCTATACCTTTTATTTCTTTATGCTTTCCAGGTCTGGCTTTTGATCGGTTAATAACCGATGCTAAACCTTTATATAGTATCTCATTGACCATACTGCTTTTACCCGAACCGGATACACCGGTTACACAAGTAAAGATACCTAATGGAAAATGTACATCAATATTTTTCAAGTTATTTTCCGCAGCCCCTATTACAGAAATATGTTTCCCATTAGGCTTCCGGCGTTCAACAGGAATTTTAATACTCTTTTTGCCATTTAGATATTGTCCTGTAATTGATTTTTTGGATTGCTTTATTTTCTCGACGGTCCCCTCCGCAATAATATAGCCACCGTGTGCACCGGCTCCGGGACCAATGTCTATAATGTGATCAGAGGCATACATGGTATCCTCATCATGTTCTACAATAATTAAAGTATTCCCTAAGTCTGTTAGATTTCTAAGGGTCTTAAGCAACTTTTCATTATCTTTCTGATGCAATCCAATACTGGGTTCATCTAAGATATACAATACGCCTACCAAGCTGGAACCTATTTGAGTTGCCAGCCTGATTCTTTGAGATTCTCCACCGGATAAAGTTCCCGCTGATCGAGAAAGCGTCAGGTAATCCAGTCCCACATCTACTAAAAATCCTAGTCGACTTTTAATTTCTTTAACAATTTGTGTCGCGATGATTTCTTCTTTTTGGGTCAATTTTAAACCACCAATAAAACTAAATGCCTCTCTTACCGACATATCTGTGAGCTCTGAAATATTAATATCATTTACGGTTACAGCCAGCACCTCAGGTTTTAATCGCTTTCCTTGACAATGGTCACAAGGCGTTAAGCTCATAAATGCTTCTATTCTTTCTCTGATATATTCAGAATGCGTTTCCATATATCGTCTTTCCAAGTTGTTGACAACCCCTTCAAAAGACTGGTTTACAAAGGATTTAAATCCCCCTGTTCTGCTTTCATAGTGATATTTTAGCTTCTTTTCTTTGGTTCCATAGAGCAGCTCCTTTATGAATACTTTTGATAATGTTTCTACAGGAGCATCCAAGCTTACTTTATGCGCTTCAGCCAGTGCCGATATGATCTTATGGTAATATCCCCCTTCTTCCATAGAGGAAAAAATCGTGCCAAGAGCACCCCCACTGATACTTAAAGTTTTATCGGTAATAATCAGTTCAGGGTCTACCTTTTGAATAAATCCTAATCCATTACATGAATGACAAGCTCCAAAAGGGCTATTAAAAGAAAACATTCTTGGTTCCAGTTCTTCTATGCTGATACCATGTTCAGGGCAAGAGAACTTTGTACTAAAGAGCATGTCCTCACCATTAATAATATTAATGATCACCAAACCCTCAGCATGATGCAGAGCTGTTTCAATTGAGTCTGTCAATCTGGATACAATACCCTCTTTGACAATGATTCTATCGACAACGATTTCTATAGAGTGTTTGAACGTTTTTTCTAATTTGATTTCGTCTTCATTAATATCATAAATTTCTCCATCAACGCGTACTCTAATAAAGCCTTCCTTTTGGATACGCTGAAAAACTTTTTCATGCTCTCCTTTTCTTCCTCTGACAACCGGTGATAGAATTTGAATTTTTGTCCCTTCATCTAATTCCATAACCTTATCAACGATCTGGTCAATGGTCTGTTGTTTAATTTCTTTTCCACACACAGGGCAATGAGGCACCCCTATCCTGGCATACATCAACCTAAGATAATCATATATCTCTGTTACCGTACCCACAGTAGATCTAGGGTTCTTGCTGGTAGTCTTTTGGTCAATGGATATAGCCGGTGAAAGCCCTTCAATATATTCCACGTTGGGTTTTTCCATTTGGCCAAGAAATTGTCTTGCATAAGCAGACAGGCTTTCAACATAACGCCTCTGCCCCTCTGCATAGATGGTATCGAATGCAAGTGACGATTTTCCCGATCCACTTAACCCAGTAATAACCACCATTTTATCCCGGGGTATTTTTACATCTATATCTTTCAAATTATGTTCTTTTGCACCTTTAATATATAAATCCTTTGCCATGTTTACCTCCATTATGACCTAACAACAATTTTAATTGCGTAGTATAATTTTAATATTTTTATTCTTAATCATAGTGTAAATACTGGTTTTTTAAGCATTCATTAAGTGAAGTTTATATTATTTGAGTTTTTCTTTTATTTCTACAATTTTATCCCGTAATTCAGCTGCCCGCTCAAACTGTAGGTTGGCAGCAGCAAACTTCATTTCGTTTTCCAGTTTTTCTATGAGTTTTTTTAACTCCTGATCTGTCATTTGATCTTTATTTTCTTCTACATAATATTTATCTTTTTCTTCAGCTACATGGGTCGCCTCAATGATATCTCTGACTTTTTTCTCAATGGTCTTAGGTGAGATACCGTGGGCTTTGTTATAATCTTCTTGTATTTTTCTTCTTCTTTCGGTTTCTTTAATAGCACGATTCATAGAATCGGTCATCTTGTCGGCATACATGACGACTTTTCCATCGGCATTTCTTGCAGCTCGTCCAACGGTTTGTACTAAGGACGTTTCTGTTCTTAAAAAGCCTTCTTTATCCGCATCCAATATAGCTACTAAAGATACCTCCGGTATATCCAATCCTTCTCGAAGCAGGTTAATACCAACAAGCACATCGAAAACACCTAGTCTTAAATCTCTAATAATTTCTATTCTTTCAAGGGTATCGATTTCAGAATGCAGATACCGTACTTTTATCCCTGCTTGCTTTAAATAATCTGTTAGATTTTCGGCCATCTTTTTAGTTAAGGTTGTCACCAATACTCTATCTTCTCTTTTGGTCACTTCATTGATTTCACTAATTAAATCATCTATTTGTCCCTCAGATTTTTTAACATATATTTGGGGATCCAGAAGACCTGTAGGCCGAATAATTTGTTCCGCACTAACGCCTTCACTCTTAGATTGCTCATATACGGTTGGCGTTGCACTAACATATACAAACTGGTTGATAACATCATTAAACTCGTCAAATGCAAGGGGACGATTGTCCAAGGCGGATGGCAACCTGAATCCATAGTCCACCAATACCTGTTTACGTGATCGGTCACCTGCATACATCCCCCTAAGCTGTGGGATCATAACGTGAGATTCATCAATAATGGTTAAGAAATCATCCGGGAAGTAGTCAATTAATGTATAAGGCCGAGTTCCGGCTGGGAGCCCATTGAGATGAGCAGAATAATTTTCTATTCCTTTACAACTTCCAATTTCTCGAAGCATCTCTATATCATATCTGGTCCGTTGTTCTATCCTCTGAGCTTCTAAGAGCTGCCCATTCCCTTTAAAAAAACCAATTCGTTCTTCCAACTCTCTTTCTATTCCACCAATAGCTCTTTCAAGATTTTCTTTTGTTGTCACGTAGTGAGATGCAGGAAATATAGATACATGATCTCTTAAACCAAGTATTTCTCCCGTGATGGTATTAATCTCTTTAATGCTTTCAATTTCATCTCCAAACAATTCCACCCGGACAGCACTTTCAGACCCTGCAGGAAAAATATCAATGGTATCCCCTCTGACTCTAAAGGTACTTCTGATAAAGTTAATATCATTGCGCATGTATTGTATTTCAACTAACTTTCGAATAATATCTTCTCTACTCTTAACAATACCCGGTCTTAAGGATAAGACTTGATTTTCATAATCTACCGGACTTCCTAGTCCATATATACATGAAACACTGGCTACAATAATAACATCTCGCCTTTCAGATAAAGCTGCCGTAGCAGAGTGTCTTAGTTTTTCTATCTCTTCATTAATATCCGAATCCTTTTCAATATACGTATCCGTGTTGGGAACGTATGCTTCCGGCTGGTAGTAATCATAATAGCTCACAAAGAACTCAACAGCATTATCAGGAAAGAACTCCTTAAATTCACTATAAAGCTGAGCCGCTAAAGTTTTATTGTGAGATACAATTAAGGTAGGCCTTTGAACTTCTTCAATTACGTTGGCCATTGAAAAAGTTTTCCCGGAACCTGTAACGCCTAGAAGTGTCTGATGCCTTCTATTGGATAGCACACCCTGGGCAAGTTTCTCTACTGCTTGAGGTTGGTCTCCTGTTAATTTATAATCAGAATGAACTTTAAATGCTCCCATTTATCTTTCTCCTTTTAAGTGGAACTCTCTAATAGTCTAAAATATTCTTACCCAATATCTATACTTTTAAAACTTGAGGTATCCTCGATGAAATACCTCAACTTTTTGTGTTACACATATCGCCTATATTATATCACTTTAAAAATATATTGCAAACATATGTTCTTGCTTTATTTTAAACTTAATGTAATGTTAACATAGAGTTAAGGAGAGTTAAATATAGCCCAATATTTGTGTCTTAGCCTTAATTCGTCAATAATATGAATTCTTTCTTCAATTTCCGGTGCAATGGTCTGATGCATTTGAATGTATTCTATGAGTCCTTCATCCAATGCTGTATATTCATGAATGGTTTCCTTATTCAAAAACATTTTATAATGGTCCCCGCCTGCTGCGATGAAATCATTGGTTGCAATGATATATTCAGCATCCATATCAATGGCTTCTCCATCAATTTTAATATTAATGATTCTATTTCCAACAGGTCGTTTTAAATCAATTGAATAGGTCATCTGAGCGACATGAGGAAAAGCACCACTTGCTTTAGGATATTTTGACGTCCCATGCTCTAATGCTTTTTTTATATCTCTGCCTTTTAATTTTTTTGTTAAAACCGTATTACCAAAGGGAAGAACTGTAAAGATTTGACCCAAGGTAATATCCCCTTTGTCTATGGAACCTCGGATACCACCGCCATTGATAATAGCAGCTTGAGCTTTTGTCAAATAGATCATGGAATCTGTAATTAAGTTTCCTAAGTTAGTTTCTTTAGTTCTAACATTTTCCCTTTCACCATCTAAGTCCGTTAGTGATTCTCCTATGACTTGCAGCAATATGGTCTCTTGCCTAGAAAGAATCGTATCGATGATTTTTTTTATGAATATATCTTCCTCAGTCCTGCACGCATCACTCTTTGTAATGAGTCTTGCCATAACCCTTTTTTCTTTTTGATCCAAATTCAAATGAACCACGCCTAGGTTCTTTGCGTATTCCCCTGCACTAACAATAAGTGTATTCTTTACTTTCAATCCAAATGGAAAAACTGAATGGCTATGGCCATCTACAATTAAATCAATACCTTTAACCTCTTTTGCAACGAGTTTACTTGAATACTCGTTATTTGTATCTGTCCCTAAATGGGAAAGTGCAATAATCACATCTGTTTTTTCTTTTAAATCATCCACTGTATTTTGTGCAGCTTCAATGGGATTATCAAAACATAGTCCTGCTACGTTATTGGGATGTGTCATATATGCAGTTTCCGGCGTCGTCAGTCCAAATACACCTACACTGATGTCGTTGATTTTTTTTATGACATAAGGGCTTACAAAATTTCTGCCATCCAAATACTTTATATTTGCTGAGATCACATCAAAATCTGCCATTTGTATTAATTCCAACAGTCTCTTTTGTCCATAATTAAAATCGTGATTTCCAAGTACCATGGCATCATACCCTACTTGATTAAGGACTTTAACAATACTGCTTCCTTTCTCAAGTGTAGCAAAAATCTGTCCATGGAATGTATCTCCCGCATCCAATATTATAACATTTTCATTTTGAGCTTTTATTTGTTTTATTAGGGTTGCGATCTTCGCAAAACCCATACCATCATACTTACCTTCTATTACTCTTGCGTGGGTATCATTGGTATGAATAATGGTTAATTTTTTTGTATCTTGAGCATTCACTTCATTGGCATTATTATGACAACAAATCAACATTATCAAAAGAAACAGTAAAGTGCTTTCCTTGCTACCCATTTAGTTTTCCCTTCCTTTAATCATTAAAAAGTCCACTCTATAAAAACGCTTCTTTTTAATTTATTCAGAAGAACCGTATAAATGTGACTGTTTTTATAGGGGACAGGTTCCCTACATGGTTAATTCCTAAAACAGAGATTATGCCAAAAATTACGACAAAATTTTCCAGAAAAATTTCGTAACTACAATCATTTACTATGAATACTACATATTATGTAAAAGGTGTATTAGAAAATTTAATTAAGGAGTGAGCTTTATTGGCTTTAGCATTTGAAAGACAAAATGTGGGAAGGAATGGAGACTCTACGAAAATTCCCATGGATGAGAAACAGAAGGTTATGAATAACTTAAACAACATGCAGATGACTTTTATCAGAAATAACGGACAAATGAATTCAAAAGTTAAATATTATACTGCAGGCAAAAACTTTGGGGTTTATTTTACTCAAAACGAAGTTGCCCTAAGATTTATTAAAGATAAGACCAAAGATATGAATGAAAACTCAAAAGAAGGCGTATTGAAACTTAGGTTTATTGACGCCAATCCAAAGGTAAAGATAGAAGGCTTGGTAAAGGGAACCGGAAAAGTAAATTATATGAAAGGGACGGATCCTAAAAAATGGTATACGGATGTACCTGTTTATGAAAAAGTCATTTATAAAGAGCTGTGGCAGGGTATAGATTTAGTATTTTACGGGGGAAAGGACCGGTTAAAGTATGAGTTTACAGTACATCCTAAAGGAGATGTTAAAGATATCCAAGTAAAATATGAAGGCGCAGAGGATATATCAATAGATGAAAGCGGTGACTTATTAATCCATAATGAGCTGGGAACTTTAAGAGATGAACATCCCATAAGCTATCAGGAGATTAAAGGTCAAAAGGTATCCGTAGATAGCAAATTCATACTGAACCATCATAAAAGTACTGTCGGCTTTGAGATTGAAAAGGGTTATAACCCAAATAACATTATTGTTATCGATCCGGGGCTTATTTACTCCACCTATCTTGGGGGAACCAATTCAGATCAGGCTTTTGGCATAGCAATAGATACTACGGGTAGTGCCTATGTGACAACGCAGACTTTTTCAACTGATTTTCCAACCACTGCAGGTGTATTTCAGCCGACGTTTGGAGGAGGCACAGAAGACGTTGCTGTAACAAAGTTAAATTCTACCGGAACAGGCCTAATTTATTCCACCTATCTTGGCGGAAATGCTAGAGATATAAGTAATCACATAGCGGTGGATAATGCCGGCAATGCCTATGTAACCGGGTCAACGAATTCAACCAATTTTCCAACTACTCCCGGTGCTTTTCAGACGGTACTTGCAGGAATTAGAGATGCATTTATAACCAAGCTGAATGCCACAGGAACCGCTTTGGTTTACTCCACCTATCTTGGGGGATCTGGTCCACTAGATATCGGTATAGGCATAACCATTGACAATGTGGGCAATGCCTATGTAACAGGAGAAACGGATTCAACCAATTTTCCAACTACTCCCGGTGCTTTTCAGACGGTACTTGCAGGAATTAGAGATGCATTTGTAACCAAGCTGAATGCTACAGGAAGTGCTTTAATTTATTCCACCTATCTTGGGGGAAGCGGCATCGATAATGGAGAAGGAATCTCAGTCAATACTACCGGTAATGCTTATGTAACAGGAGGTACCCGTTCAACCAATTTTCCAACTTCTGCCGGTGCTTTTCAAACAAGTCTCAGTGGAAGTCAGAGTGCATTTGTTACAGCGTTAAATACTACCGGTACGGCGCTGGTATACTCTACCTATCTTGGGGGAAACGGTTTGGATTCCGCTAGAGGTATAGCGGTGGATAATGCCGGCAATGCCCATGTAACAGGGTCAACAAATTCAACTAATTTTCCAACTACTCCCGGTGCTTTTCAGCCCACGCTGGCAGGAGAGAGAGATGTATTTGTAACCAAGCTGAATGCTGCAGGAAACGCTTTGATTTTCTCCACCTATCTTGGAGGCAGTAATTTTGATGAAGGCATTGGTATAGACTTAGATATCTCAGGCAACGTCTATATAACAGGGGAGACTAATTCAACCAATTTTCCAATCATTTCAGGCGCAGTTCAACCATCTCTTGAAGGCCCTCGAGATGCATTTATATCAAAGTTCAACTCATCGGCTTCACTGATTTATTCCACCTATCTTGGGGGAAACGGTGACGATAGAGGCTTGAGCATAGCGGCAGATAATGATGGCAATGCCTATGTAACAGGGTCAACGAATTCAACCAATTTTCCAACTTCACCTTCATATCCCGGTGCTTTTCAGCCCACACTGGCTGGGAATACGGATGCATTTGTAACAAAGCTTAATACGTGTTAGTACACATATACAACCTAACAGAAATTTTGTAAAATAACAATACCAGAAGATGATCGATTGGAGAAACATTTAATTCACAAAAAAAAGGGCTTTGCACAAGCAAATTTATTTGCTAATGCAACAGCCCCTTTTAATTAATTGTTCGTTATTGATTTTTAATAGATTTGTTGATATAAAACTTCTAGTGCTTTCATTAGCTGTGGATCATTTTCTTTGGTTAGTATGCCATCTTCCAGCTGTTCATAATCTATTTCTACTATAATATCCGGTTCTACACCTATTCCATGTATGCTATTGCCTTTTGGTGAGAAGTATTGTGCAACCGTTAATTCGATACCGTCACCATCGTTTAAAGGCACAATTCTTTGTATAATTCCTTTTCCATAGGTTTGTGTTCCGATAAGCGTTCCGGCTCCTGCATCCTTAACACCTGCTGAAAGGATTTCAGAAGAACTTGCCGATCCTCCATTAACTAAAATCGCATAGGGAATATTGATTTGATCTCTATCGGATTCATGGTATTCTTTATTACCCTTTCCATCTTCAGTATAGACAATCACATCTTTTCCCATTAGCATATCCGCTATCTCTAAACACTCATTGACTAATCCTCCCGGATTGTCTCTTAAGTCTATCACCAATCCTTCAATATTTTTTAATTGTAAATCTCTCAAATGATTTTTGAATTCATCAGAAGTCTTATCATCGAAGGATGTAATTCTAATATATCCAATGTTACTATCCAACATTTCAGATTTAACAGATTTCATTTTTACATTGGCACGTAATATATCCAGCTCAATTAACGAATCTTCTCCATCTCTCATTATGGTAATATGTACAGAAGTTCCCGGTTCGCCGCGCATTTTAGACACAGCTAAATTTAACTGATCCGCATTATATTCTTCTCCATCAATTTTCACTATTTTATCACCGCTTATTATTCCAGCCCGATGAGCAGGTGTATCTTCAAAAGGTGCTACTACTGTAATATAACCATCTTCTGCCGGTGTGACAATCACGCCAATCCCTTGGTATTCACCTTGAGTAGACAGCATAATTTCGTCATATTCTTCTTTTGTAAAATAAGCAGAATATTTGTCACCGGTGCCTTTAAAAAGCCCTTTATACATGCCTGTTTTTAACTTTTCACCATCTACCGGAACATAGTAAAATTCTTCAATATATTGGCGAAGTTCAAACAGCTTTCCATATTCTTTTAAAATATATTTATAGTTTATATAATCTTGTTCCGTGATGAGCACTTTGCCTTGAAAGGGTACAAAAGTCATTATTGCAAATGTTGACACAGAAGATACTATCATAGCAATAATTATAATTACAGCAGTCTTTTTCTTACTTATCATTATCTTACCTCACATTATATCTATTACCTACTACCTATATTATTTTATTATAAGATTAATATTAATATAAGTAAAATAATAGTTTTTACAAGTATTATTTCTATATGACACTTTCAATTAAAAGATTTTCGTGAGATGACCTCTTAATATCAGCCATTAAAAATTGAATTTTTTTCATATTATTATATTCATTGATTTCAACAAACCCAACAATATCTATACATTGGTCGGTTATATGTAACTGATTCCAGTATTCACTCATATTAAAGGCAATGGCTTCTAATATATTGCCCATCTGATCTTCGCATCTCAGCTTAATATGCTGTTTGCTTTCGCCCATATAAAATATATTTCTTACAAATAAATTCCGAATAACAAAAAAGGGCTTTTCGTTCTTATGTCCATAAGGTTCTAATTGGTTAAGCTGTTCGATTAATTCCATGGTGACTTGGTCAAGCTCCAGCTGAGATGCTATAGTGATTTCATGAACAAAATGCTCAGGATGTATATTATGGATTTGTTTCATCTCGTGGTTAAGACCCGCTCGCAGCTTTGCTACGTTGAATGCATCTATGGTAAATCCGCACGCACCTTTATGGCCTCCAAACTTAATCATTAAGTGTTCTACTTTTTTTATTTCTTGATAAATATCTATAGCCGGAATGCTTCTACCTGTTCCTTTTAATAAACCCTTTGTGTGAGATTGGGTTACAATAACAGTTGGACGGAAAAACTTTTCTTTTATCTTTGAAGCGATTATACCTGTTACGCCTTCATGAATATCGCCTGAATCTATGACTAAGAACAAATCATCCATGTGCTGTTCTTCTACTATTTGCTTGCATTTTTTAAACCCTTGCTCTTGTAAATTTTTTCTTTGTCGATTCAGTTCTATTAGCAGTCTTGTATGGCCATTGATATCTGCTTCATTTTCAGAAAGAAACAGCTCAACACCTGCTTTTGCTGTATCGATTCTTCCTCCGGCGTTTAGATGCGGACCGATAATATAAGCAATATGGTATGCACTGATATTTTTGTTCTTTAATCCTACACCTTCTATTAATGCTCTTAACCCTTTACGTCTTGTTTTGTTGATTTGTACAAGTCCATACTTTACCAATGTTCTATTTTCATCCAGCAGGGGCACAATATCTGCAACGGTAGCGATTGCCACTAAATCCAAAAGCTCATTCAATATACGCTTAGGCAGCTGTGCCTTTCTTTGTATCGCTTGAGCAAGCTTAAATGCTACACCACATCCACAAAGATCTTTATAAGGGTATAAGCAATCTTGTTGTTTAGGATTGAGTATTAGACAATCCGGCAGCCTTTCCCCTGTATTGTGATGGTCCGTAACAATGATATCCAAACCTATATTTTTTGCATAATCCACTTCGTCTACCGAAACGCTTCCACAATCTACTGTAATGACCAAATCCGCTCCATCTTCTTTAATACTCTTTAATGCATCTTTATTCAATCCATAACCTTCTTCAAATCGAGAAGGGATATAGTAAAAACAGTGGGATGTCATCTGAAATAATAGCTGCATCATCAAGGAGACACTAGATAAACCATCTACATCATAATCTCCATATATGCATATAGTTTTCTTATTATTAATGGCATTTAAAACAACTTCTACAACCTCATTCATATTTTTCATTAAAAAAGGGTCATACGTCTTTTTAGGTTTATTAGACAAAAAGTCCACCATATCTTTCGGATTAATAATTCCTTTCATATTTAGAATTTTTGTCATCAATGGTGGTATATTTTCATTTAAGAGTTGATTGTCATCATTATCTTCAGAGTATAATAACCATTTCTTATTCATTATGACACCTCCTAAAAAACTTATCCATGTTATGATATGAATAAGCGGATAACTAACCTTTATTGTACTTGTTATCATCTCTGTTATCAATGGAAGTTTCAAAAATATCTTAGGGCGTATTATAATACGCCCTAAATTGAATCAAACATAGTATTTTGTACAACACCAGATAGATTTTAAATCCCCGGTATCACTATTTTAAATGTGTCATTGGATCTACATAATCACCATTTTCTCTTACTTCAAAGTGGAGATGCGGCCCTGTAGAATTTCCTGTACTGCCCGATTTAGTAATGGCTTGTCCTTTTGTAACTTGCTGGCCTACTTTGACTAACAACGAATTGTTATGTGCATATAAAGTAACGATACCTCCGCCATGGTCAATCATAACCACTTTTCCATATCCCCCAAGCCAGTTAGAATGAATCACTACACCATCATTAACGGCCACTATCGTAGAGTTTGATGGTACTCCTATATCAATACCGGTATGGAATTTTTTTACTTTTAATATAGGGTGAATCCTATACCCAAAGGGTGATGTAATACGTGAGGATCCCGGAGCAGGCCACGTTAAAGTGCCTCCAACATAAGCTTGACTAGACTGAGCTTGACGAATTTTTTCTGCCAGTTCTTTTGCATACTCATTTAATTCATCAATCTGTTTTTCCAGTTGGTTATTGTCTTTCTTTACAGCTGCTCTAAGTTCCGCAGCTTCGCCTCTGCTCACTTGTAGTTCTACTTGCTTAGTTTTTTCATTATTCCTTTGGGAAGTCAAGTCATTCCTTAAGTTTTCTAAATTCATTTTTTGCAAATCAATTTCTGAGTATTTGGTTTTAAGGTATTTCAAAAGTTCTACGTCTTGTTCGTAAACTCGCTTCACCATGTCAATGTTGTTCATCAATTCTTGAAAATCCGCAGATCCTAAAAGTACTTCCACTAACCCAACTTCACCGTTTTTATACATGACCCTTAATCTGGCATTTAAAACATCATTCTTATGATCTATCTCATCTTGGGTTTCTTCCAGCTTCTGCACAGTCTCACTTATTTTACCTTCTGTCTGTCTTATATCACTTTGAATGCTTTTTATTTCTTTTTCTGTGGCTTCGATTTTTTTCTCTAGATCACTAATTTGTTCAGAAAGCGATTTTTCCTTTTTTTGTCCCTGCGTCAATAAATCTTTTACATCTTCTATTCTGTCACTAATACTATTTAATTCTTTTTGATCATTTTCTACATTAGTTGCAAAAATTAAGGATGATAAAGACAGTGAAAAAATGAGTATTAATGTGAGTGAATAAGTCATAATTTTATTCATATGTAGTCCCCCTTTAACCATTTTTAAGTATCCAAGAATCTTCTCATGGATAAAATACTTCCCAATGAACCAATTCCTACACCTAAGCTAATAAAAATCCAGATTAAATTTCCTATTAGGAAATCCTTAGGCACTAAGCTGATAGAAAACATTACAAGGGCTTCTGTCGCAAAGGCTTCAACTATTTTTTGGTAACCAATGTTAAGCAATGCTACAGAAACACCGGCACCAATAAGTCCAATGACGATACCCTCTACAAAAAAAGGCCCTCTGATGAACCAATTGGTTGCACCAACATATTTCATAATACTAATTTCACGTTCCCGAGCACTTACGGTTAGTTTAACTGTATTGGCTACAATCACAATGGATATAATAATCAGGATAGCTATTAGGACCATTCCGGTCATTTGAATAAATCCTGTTATATTCAAAAGCTTATCCACTATGCTCTTATAGTACTTTATGGTTTCGATTCCCTGCATGCCTTGTATCTTTGATACAATCATATCTGCGTCTTGTAAATTTTCAAATTCAATTCTAAAAGACCTGGGAAAAGGATTATATTCTAATCCGTCAAGCAGGTATCCGTTGTCTTTCCATCTGGCCTTTAATATTTTTAAAGCCTGCTCTTTGTTGATATAGGTTACTTCCTTAACACCTTGTAATCCTTCTAGTGTTTCATTCATTTCATATATCGTATTATCAGACAGATTATCTTCCAAGTAAATTTCAATCGTATCAAATTGAGATTGTGCATATTGTGCCAACATGTTTATATTAACAACTATGATAAAAAAGAGACCTAGAATTAATAGCATAGAAGTAATAGAAAACACAGAAGCGGTACACATATTTCTATTTCTTATAATCTGTTTAAACGCTTGCTTCAATGTATATGGTAATGATTTAAACATGATTTTTGTATGCTCCTCTCTTTGCGTCTCTTATGATTTTTCCTTGATTAATGGTGATAACCCTTTTCTCCATTTTGTCTACTATTGCTTTGGCATGAGTTGCCATAACAACCGTCGTCCCTCGATGGTTGATTTGGGTTAAAAGTCTCATGATTTCCCACGCTGTATCAGGATCTAGGTTGCCTGTGGGCTCATCCGCTATTAATACGGATGGATTATTAATAATGGACCTGGCAATGGCTACCCTTTGCTGCTCTCCGGCTGAAAGCTCATGAGGATATTTATGTGCCTTTGAACTTATACCCACAAGACTAAGTGCTTGTGGAATGACTCTTCTAATGGTTCTAGACGGCATATGCAATATTTCCATGGCAAAAGCCACATTCTCGTAAACTGTTTTTTTAGGCAACAATCTAAAGTCTTGAAATACGATACCAATATTCCTCCTAAGCTGAGGAATTCTTCGATTTGGCATATTCGTCACTTCAATGCCGCCTAAAGTAATTCTGCCTTGCGTCGCATCTGTTTCTTTTAACAATAGTTTAATAAATGTAGACTTACCTGCACCACTAGCTCCTACTAAAAATACAAATTCACCTTTATCTATTTTTAAATTTACGTCTGAAAGGGCAGTGTTAGCTCCATATAATTTAGTAACATTTTCAAATCGTATCATGTAATTATCCTTTCCAATGAGTTGCTAGGTAAATTTCCGTATAGGAATTCAAGTTTCAAAAGCACATGATTTTGACTGTACTCTCATACGGGATGTCACCTAACTATATTTTATTATATTCTTATATACGATTCTACAAAATATTCAAAAAAACTCTGTTATTTTTTACATGTACTTTCTTTTTCTCCTATATTCTATTATAATTTTCAATAGTAGAGGTGATATATTGATGAAAAATGTGCTTAGAAAAGAAATACTTGGCATAAGGAATAAATTAAACAAAGAATATGTTATAAATGCCTCTGAAGAAGTTTTTAAGAATCTTAAAACCATGGATGTGTTTAGGGCTTCAAAACATGTCATGGTATATGTTAGTTTTAAAAATGAGGTATCTACTCAATTAATTATGTCTCATCTTTTATCAAATAATAAGCAGTTTCTCGTGCCTTATACCAACAAAAGAGACTGTAGTATGACTCCAGCTCTCATTTCTAACTTGGATGACCTATCGGTTGGAAACTATGGTATTTTAGAACCTGCAATAAATAAAGCCGATCAATCTTATTCCTCGTTAATTGATCTGGTCATAGTCCCTGGAATAGCGTTTGATTTATCTGGAAACCGTATTGGTTTTGGCAAAGGCTATTATGATTTTTTCCTTTCACAGCTTAACGGCAAAATACCTATTATAGCTTTAGCTTACGATTTTCAAATCAAAAACAAAATACCTTCTGAACCTCATGATATTAAGATGGATTATATCATATCTCCGACAAAAATCATTCGTTCCCCTTAACTTATTGACTGAGTTGTATGGATATTCAATTTATGTGAATCAAGCTATAAATATTTATGAATGATAAATAGATGTAAGGTTGGGAGATTTTTTTAGGCAACGGTCTTGGAAAATATTTCTAATTTTTTTGTCCAAATAAGAACTTTTGTTGGTTAATAGCGTTGAGTGTATATAATCGAATTGGAAAAATAGTTCGCTGTAAATGACTTACCAAGAGTTCGACTTAAGAGGAGTGTGAGAATGGAAAAACAAAAAAACAAAATTATGATTTGTGATGATTCTATTACAAGTCGTAAAAAGTTAAAGGAATGTATCCTTAAAAAAGATGATTTTGACATCATAGAAGCCTGTAATGGTACAGAAGCCGTAAACTTTTATAAAACGTTTGTACCCCATTTGGTTTTTATGGATATCATCATGCCTTTCAAGGATGGTACTGTCGCTACCAAAGAAATTATTGATTTAGATAAAAATGCAAAAATTATTATTCTATCCTCAGTAGGGACTAAAGAAAATTTAAAAAAGACATTGACTTATGGAGCAATTGACTTCATTCAAAAACCTTGGAATGAAATGCAAATACACAACATATTGGAAAAACTAGTTTTGAAAGGGGAATAAATTATGTTTGCTCAATATTTTGGCCATTTTTTATTAAATTCAGGGTATATCACCGTTGAACAACTTAAATATGTTTTAGATCATGAAAAAAATACACGTGTTAAGCTTGGAATTTCAGCTATGCACGCCGGCTATATGACTCCTGAACAAGTAGAATTTGTTCATAATGAACAATTAAGAGTTGATAAAAAATTTGGTCAAATCGCTTTAGAACATGGTTTTCTAACACAACACCAGCTTGATGAGTTGTTAAAAAACCAGAAAAAAGGGCATTATGTTTTATCTCAATGTCTAATAGAGCAAGAGTATATGACTTTAGTTGATTTACAGGATGCCATGGCGAAATATGCTCAAAAATATCAACTTAATGCTAATATTTTAGAAGAGACTGAGGACAATAAGACCATTCATAATTTTTTTAGCTTTGAGACCACGTTGTGGGACAGAATATATTCCGAATATGTGTCATTATTGATTAGAAATTGTATCCGATTTCTTGATGAGGTCCCTATATTAAACATTGAAAGAATTGAAGAGCCTTTACAGCCCAATTGGTCTGTCTCTCAAGAAATTAAGGGTAAATTTGACATGTTTACCTCATTATCATCCAATGACGAAAAAGCGCTTATTAAGCTGGCTGAGCTTTTTAATAAGGAAGAGTACTCCTGTTTCGATATATATGCTCAAGATGCTATCAGTGAATTATTGAATTTACATAACGGTATATTTCTAGTTAATATGTCTAATTTAGGTATTGAACTGGATATGCATCCTCAGCAAGTAAATCTAAAACCAGACTTCCCAAGCGTTTCTGAGATATTTAGGATTAAATTATCTTGGATATGGGGCAATATTGATATGATTATTTATTAGAATTATTTAATTTTTTCTTGTTATGCAATTAGAGTGTTTATTATTATATATACTTAAATATAAAGTTGATTTTAGTCGTAGCAACCAGCTACTTTTTTATTATAGATTTGTTATTTTTTTACTTTTATATAAAAGCAACTATTGAATCGAGGGGAGGAGCTGTCGTTAAATAGACAACTCCTTTTCAGATAGATTGAGAAATTTCTATCATTTTGATTAAACTCATTTTATATTTGTACTTAGTTACCACATCTACTTACAAATCTTAATATCACCAATATATTTAGGTAAGCATTTATTCATCTTTTTTTGTCTTTAAAACCAGGTGACATACATCATCTCCGGCAGAAATAACTTTTTTAAACTCCATTTTCACCGGATGTGGGTCCATCACACCATAATCAGCATACATGAGCATATTCTTACACAATTTTTCAATTTCAATATCTGAACAGCCCAGTTCTTTAAATGCTGCTACATGTGGACAGTAATGAAAAATCTTTTCTGCCTTCTCATCGTTTAAAGAAGTTAAGTCTTGGTTAAATACAAGTACGCCTCCTTTTGAAGAAAACTTTTTCATAACCTCACCGGCATTTTTACAATCACCAAATTTTTCACCTTTATAGCGGCCAAATCTAAAGCATGCCTCACTCATTACATCATCAATATCAATTTCAGGATATTTTTCATTTAGTACCTGTCGTACAAAATAGAGCACCCTTGCCCGATCCCTCATAGCGCCTTCAATTCCTTCACGGTACATCTCAGGTGAAACATTTTCATTAAGGTTTAAACTCTCTAGATAGCTTTCAATTTCTTTACTATTACAACAATTTGACATTTATTTTTCCTCCTAAAGTTTTTTTGCGGCACTTACTAATTTTACCCTTGCAGCGATTGTCTCGTTGACCAATAACTCGTTGCATAAGTAACGATACATATTAACGCTCCAACCAAATTCATTTGCATCATAGGGAAGATCAAAAGGAATCCGGCAAAAGCAAGCATAATACGTTTGAACATTGGCAATTCTCCTATTACAGGAGAAAATCCTTCGAAAACCACAGATACAATATAAATACCCATAACAGCTGTGATGAATGAATACACGATCTCAAAAGGTGTACCTTGGAATAAAAGGGCCGGATTATAAACAAATATAAATGGAATGACATAAGATACAAATCCTAATCGCATAGCAGTAAAACCAGTTTTAGTGGGATCTGATCCGGCTACTCCTGCTGCAGCATAAGATGCTAGGGCTACCGGTGGTGTTATGAACGAAAGAATACCCCAGTATAATATGAAGAAATGTGCTGCCAAGGGATCAATCCCAATTCTAACTAATGCCGGTGCTAAAACAATGCTTAATAAAATATACACAGCCGTACTTGTTAAGCCAAAACCCAGAATGAAGCTAGTGATGGCTCCTGCTAAAAGCAACTGAAAAGCACCGTCTACTAAATGTACCAGTTCTCTTGAAAACGCTAGTGCAACCCCAGTTATCATCAAACCGCCAATTATCAAACCAACAGCAGTTAAAATGGATGTTAGTGAAGCCATAAGCTTACCAAATTCAGCTATTAATTCACTAAAAGTTTTCATATTAGACCGTGTTTCTTTTCGAATCATAGCCAAACCAATAAGGATTACACTAGCAATAAAGGGAGCTCTTGATTCCATTCTCAATGCGAAAATAAAGTAGAACAAAACAACAAAGCTTAACACATAATACCAGCCCGTTTTAAAAGTTGTACTGAGCTTAGGCAGCTGATCCTTCTCAATGCCTTTAAAACCTTTTTTCAGAGCATAAGCATCAATTTGAAAAAAAAGGCCTAAGTAAAAAAGAAGAGATGGCAATATAGCAGCTGTAACAATTGTTGCATAGGCGGTATTTAGAAAAGATGCCATTACAAATGCAGCCGCTCCCATAACCGGCGGCATTATGGTTCCACCGGTTGAAGCACAGGCTTCAATTGCTGCAGCATAATAATCCTTGTAGCCGGTTTTTTTCATAGCAGGTATTGTAACAGTACCCGAAGTTATTACGTTAGAAATGGCACTTCCACTCAAGCTGCCAAATAAAGCACTTGAAATAACTGCTACTTTTGCCGGACCACCACGAACATGACCACAAGTAGACATTGCAAAATCCATAAAGAATTTGCCGCCACCAGTATATTGTAATACAACGCCAAAAAGCATAAACCCAACTAATAACGTTCCTACAACTTGAGTTGGTATGCCCAGTATGCTGTTAATACTTAAGATATGCATTCTTGATGCTGATATAAAGTCAAAACTTTGTCCGTTAAGAAAAGACGGTAAATACCCAGCATAAATAGGATACAGAGAGAAAACCAGACAAAATATTGCCACCACTTTACCATTCGTCCGTCTTACTCCTTCAATTACTATAATCCAAAGCATAACGCTTAATATTGAAGGTAACATTGGTGCATAATATTCCCATGCTTTAAATATCATCACTTCTGCATTAAAAGCAAAATATATATTAATAACAATCGTAATCAAAAACAGTATTAGGTCATACCATTGTACTTTATTAGAAGATATTTTTTTTGTTGCAGGAAATATAATAAAAACAAGAGAAAGATTCAAAGCAAGAAGCAAATACAAATAAGCATTTACCATTGGCAAAAATCCTAATATTTGCAACCTAAATATCTGGTTAATACTTAATAAAAGTGTTAGTGTAGGAAACATTACTAAAATTATTTTCCACAATACACTATTTTTATTTGATACCATAATTATTTCCTCTTCCTAAAATGATTTAATTTAAGAAAGCTAACAACCTCAGTATGTTTATTTAATAGGAATTATCCTCTAAACTTTTTCTTTACTAACAATGATAACTGACAGAAAATCATTTGTTCAGCAGCTGAGTGTCACTACAATCTTAGTAAAAATTTATTTATAATTCTTTGGAAACGACTTTCCTAATGCTTCTTCTAACTTGATAATCCACTTGTCATGCAATTCTTTTTCTTTGGTACCATCTTGAGCAGCTTGATCAACAAATTCTTCCCAAAGGCGTTCAATAGTTTTCATATCTTCTAGATACGCATTATTCCATTGTTCGTGTTCATCTGTCCACAACCCTTTTTCTTTAAAGTAGCGTACGGCACCCTCATGGTATGGGGCTTGAACTGGGTATCCTGAAGCATCTTCAAGTCTCCACTTAGGCATCATAGGATCAATATCTTTATACAGGTCGTAAGACTCATCTATGGCTTTAACAAAACTATAGACCTCGTCTGCAGATTTATCTGTAGTTGTTAAGAACAAAGGATTAACATAAAATGGCATTTCAATGCCTTCCGTTATTCCCGGACCTTCATCCACTAAACCTGGATACAACCATGGTGTAATTTCTTGTAATCTTTCCCAGCCTTCATCATCAGCAGCAGGAAATGAAACAAAATTAACGCCCCTATCTGTTGTTTCTAATTCGTACCAATATGAAGAAGTAACAATACCTATCATCCAATCAGCATCACCGTTCATAATAAGCTCTACACCTGCCCTATAACTAGGTGCCGTTACCATCTCAACATCTTCTAAAGTTAAGTCCCCAAATGCAAGAAAAGCTACAGCTTTAATATTGACTGACGTAGCGCCTGGGATCCACACTAATCTAGTGCCTTTAAAATCATAGGGCGTCATAATGCCACTTTCCTTAGTCGTAACTGCAGTAGTAGATCCAGGCCTTGCTAATACTGCTCTTAAATTAGATTGGGGTCCCAAATCATAAGATGCAAAATCATAAAGTCCCATAGAACCGAAATAAGACTCGTCAGCAGAAATAGTATAATCTACACTACCGCTTGTTACACCTCTTATCCTTCCCACACCAGTATCTGAAGGAAGTATTCGTATCTTTGTGCCTAATGATGTAGTTAAAGCATCAGCAATTCCAGCAGCTTGTATGTAAGTAGATGTCCCAACACCAAATGTACTCCAAACCATCTTTTCAGGCATTCCATCGCCGGATTCTTCTCCAATGATTTCACTGCTTGGATCAGAACATCCTGCCATTGCGGTTAGACCTATCACCATTATCATTCCAAACAAACAAAGTTTTTGCATTAATTTCATTCTAAAACAACTCCTTTAGTTTTTTAAATTAAATTTTTCTTGTTCCTACTTAGAAGCACTCCAGCCTTTACTTCAAATATGCTCTCCCCCTCACTCCTAAAGTAATAAGCATACAAAATTAAAACAATTTATACTCTAAGTAGTTTGTTTCGTTGTAATCGAAAAAAAGAATTCATATCATGCACTGTCTTTTTCCAACACTGATATAATCGCTTTGTCAACTTTTGCCATACCTTCTTTACTAATTTTACACAGGTTAGATAAAGTGTCATTTATGTTTTCTTCAACAATACCATTTCCTGGTGGAACCTCTAACCCTTCTCTAGCTAATAATGCACAATACCACGCCGTAGAAGCACTGGAGCTTAATTTTAGTGCACATCCTACCTTGCCTCCATCACAAATCATTCCGGCTAGACTTGATACAATATTTTTAACAGCCCTAATGATGTCATTAACATCTCCCCCTAAAAGATACACCAGTCCCGCACCGGCTCCGGACCCAGCTGCAACACCACAACCACAAATGGGCGATAACCGCCCAATATACGCTTTGACATAAGTAGTAACTATGTGGCTTATTGCTAAAGCCTGTGCTGTTTTATTTTTAGAGCAATTGAGCTCTTGTGCTGCCAATGCAATGGGTATTATAGCAACTAGACCATGATTACCACTTCCGGCACTACTCATAACAGGCATTTGAATGCCTGCCATCCTAGCATCACAAGCCGCTGCAGTATAGTGTGAAATGTTATTAGTAAGGTCATCCCCTAAAAGCCCTTGCTTCATAATATTCTTCCATCTGGTTCCTATCATTAATCCCTCTTTCATGTTCATCCCAGCATTTGCAACCTTTAAATTCAGTTCTATCCCTTCCTGTAGAAACTCAAATGATTCAGGGGGCATTTCTAAAATCACATCCAATAAGTTTTCCAAAGGATATTTGCTCAGAGAGATTTTGGGTTTTAGTGTAATACCTTCTTCAGCTAAACTGTTAAATAAAATTTCCCCATTCTTTTCCAGTAATGTCAAATTTGTATGATGCCCGGATGTCACAGCCCTAACTGTACCGGCGTGGGTTTGCACTTCAACATCAATATATACACTAGGAACATCATAAGCTATCTCTATTGATACAGGCACTTCATTAAGAAAAAGTTGTGACTTGTCAATATCTTCATCCTTTAACCCTGAAAAGATCGTCATATCAAATGATGGATTTTTTAATACCACACCTAATGCAACAGCTAGGTTAACACCCGTAAAAGTAGTACCTGGTATTCCAACAGCTTTAGCATTTTTATACACATTACTACTAGTAATCATCTTTATTTTTCTGACGTCATCAGCAGCCAATTTACAAGCTTGGGCAGTTGTTAATGCTATGGCTACCGGTTCAGTACATCCTGTGGCAGGAAGAGCTTCTTTTTTTAATAAGTCTAAAATTTCTTCTGGCATCATATTTTGATTTCTCCTTTTCATTTTTCTTGCTTCGTCTAATTTTTGATACTGTGCAAATACTATGCCAAAAAGTTTTATTATGATAAATTTAACACTTCCACCTGTTTCTTTAAATATTCTGTTCTCTATATTCTATTTTTTATTCCAGTTCTTTCAAACAACCCATCGCAAATTCGACACTTTACATCTCTTTTTTGTGACGGGTCTCACAATGTCAATAAGTTAAATATGCTATCACAAATTTGACACTTCAAGTCTCTTTTTTGCTACAACTTGCGATATAATGTGGCTCGACTCATTTGAAGCGCATCGGCAGCTCTTCTCTTTCCATGATCATCCCAGCCATACTTATCTAAGGTTTCCATTATGATTTGTTTTTCGTATGCAGCTACTTTTTCTTTAAAGGACTTGCAAGCTTCCTTGTCTGAAAAAGAAGAAAAACGGTCTAATATATCTCCTAATTCTATTTGATTGCTTTCAGCAAAGCTAATCCCATATTCCACAACATTTTCTAACTCTCGAATATTTCCAGGCCAAGAATAATTGAGAAGAAAATCTACGGCTTCTTTAGAAAAACTTGTTATTTTTTTTTGAAGCCTTTTATTATATATATTTAAAAAATATTCAATAAAGATTGGAATGTCTTCTTCTCTTTCTCTGAGGGGCGGAAGCTTTAAGGGTATTACATTCAAGCGATAATACAAGTCCTCCCGAAACATTTTTTTGTATATCAAATCCTCTAATTTCTTGTTAGTAGCAGCAATAACTCTAACATCTACATTGATATCTTTTACACTTCCTAATTTTGTGAGCTGTCTTTCCTGTAGGATTCTAAGAAGTTTAGTTTGTAAGTAAAGAGGCATGTCCCCTATTTCATCCAAGAAAAGGGTACCATTATGAGCCAATTCTATTTTACCGGGCTTTCCCCGTTTATCAGCTCCAGTGAAAGCTCCAGGCTCATAACCAAAGAGTTCACTTTCTAACAAAGATTCTGGAATAGCACTGCAATTTATTCCTATAAATGGATTACTCGCTCTTAAACTTGCATTATGAATGGCTCTAGCAAAAAGCTCCTTCCCAGTGCCGCTTTCTCCTGTAATCAAGACGGTAGAATCCTGGCAAGCTACTTGTCGAGCTCTTTTTTTTGCTTTCATAAAAGATGGACTGGATCCAACTAGGTCTTGAAAAGAAAAATTGCTATGCTCCCTTGCCCTAACAGCAGATCGGTGTATATCTTCTAAGTCAGTAAAGGTGCCGACAACACCTACCAATAAATTTTTCTGGCGAACTAACTTTATATTAGAAAGAAGCCCTTTTCGATACTCACTCGTCTCATAATATTCTTCTTTGTCGAAAAATTCATTTCCCTCTTCAAGGGCTCTTATTAAAAGAGATTTGGGCCATATATCTTTTATACTAATACCGGTAAGGCTGCCCAATGAGGCTTTCAAGTTTAGCAGTTCTCGGACTTTTGTATTGACTTGAGTAATTCTGCCTTGTTTATCTAAACAAAGAACCCCTTGGTTCACGTTCTGAATCACTGCACCTAATTCCTTATTTTTAGCAGCTATTTCTTCAAACAAGGCTGCTTCTCCGACTCGACTTGCAATAAGCTCGCCCATTTTATATAAAAAATTAAGATATTGAGTTTTCTTCTCAGATATTATTCTTTTTTGAGAATCATTAAAAGCAAAAATGCCTATGACTCCAATAGCTTTTCCCTGCCAGCTGATAGGCGTACATATCTCATAGGTTTCTACACATCTGTCTTTGGTAGAACAATCTTTGCAATCCTCATCTAAACCAGGGTTTTCGATGACAATGGTCTCTTTCCTTTCAATTGCTTTAGCAAAGGCAGAGTTTTCCGGAGCATTTTTGTGTACCATTTCAAAGTAAGGACCAGTACCTGCCACTCGGATTAGATTATTATCCACTATAGTAACATTAGTTTCTAACGTTGCTGCAATTGCCTCTGCTACTTGTTGTATACTACTACTTATTTTTTTTAGCATTAAATCCCTCCCTATATAGACTTATCTCTTTTTTCCATATTATGGTTTAGCTCTGCCCCATTCAAGCTATAGTTAATTTATATGATATGCGTCATTATAAGTCAAGATTAAAACTTTTTCACCAATCATTGACAAATCTTTACATTATAAAAACGACCCTATATCTTGTTTAAAGGTATAAGCCCGTCTTTATGTTCCAACAATTACACCCATGCAGGGCACACTAAAAAAAAGTAAGCTATATTAAACTTACTTTATTTTTTCTATGTGTTTATTTATATTTGTCATATAGTTCTTGAAGCTTTGCTGCTTGATAACCGCTTTCTTCTGCAAATTCTTTGAAAGTCTGAGCTACTTCTTGATCAGAAACTTGTTTTGAAAACATTTCATAGTCTCTCACATTTTCCTGAGCGTCTAAAAGCTTTTTCATTATGGTATCTCTTGTGTCCATATTCATTATACATAACCTCCTATTGATGATATGAGATATACAAAATCATTTTTTCTAATATCATTTATATTTTGTTTCTATTATTTTTCTCCAACTTCTTTTAAATCATGTATATCATCTCTTTTTATCATAAATAATTGGAGGTTATTCGTTTAATATTTTTTTTATTTTCTTTCCTTAAAATATTCTATGACGCTTGCTCTTGCAACACCAATCATCTTATCTATCTCATCATGCCTGATAATATAAGGCGGTATAAAATAAAGAATGTTACCTATTGGTCTTAATAATACACCTTTCTTAACTGCTTTTTGGTAGATATTATAACCCACCCTTTCTTTCCAATCAAAAGGTTGTTTAGTATTTTTATCTTTTACCAGTTCTACTGCCCCAATCATACCCAGATGACGAATGTCTCCAACAAAATCTAAATCCGAGAAATGATCTCTGATGCATTTTTCCATATACTTTGATTTCTTAATATTGCGCTCAATGATATTGTCATCTTTAAATATTTTTAAGGTCTCAACCGCAACTGCACACCCCAATGTACCGCCACTGTAGCTGTGAGAATGAAAAAAAGCTTTTAAGGTATTATAGTCATCATAGAAGGCATCATATATACGATTTTGAGTTAAAACAAGGGACAAAGATAATAATAGGAGGAAAGTCTTCATAATCTTTCATCTGAGAACAAGGATGCCATATATTTTTTACATCTTTCTGTTGTAAATCTACAGTGTTTTTCAATATCTTATTCTCCTTCATCTATTTTTAAAACACCCAGCATCTTTAATAAACCATCATCCAATGTTTGCTGGTTTTTTCTCAGATTCCTGTTATCCAGCTTAGTTACATCAATATAAGGTAACCCTGCAACCGTTTTCAACCCGGTGTATGATTGAATAATAGATAGGTTATCTTGATGAATCCAATGGTTGGTTTCAAACTGATTTAGAATAATCCCAATAGGTTTTATATTCTCCCTCTTCATGCAAGCATAAGTCATGATGGACTGATTGATGCTGCCTACTCTGGCTTCTACTACTGCTAAAGCCGGCATATTCAAATCTCGGATTAGATTTGTTATCCAATATTCACCTCTAATAATTGGTACAAATAATCCGCCTGCTCCTTCAACGATGACATAATCATAAGTATTTTTAAGCTTTGTAAAGGTATCTTTTATTGCATTAATGTTAATTTGGATCGCTTCTCTTTCAGCTGCTAAGTGAGGGGATACCGCATCTATCATCTGATAGGTGCTGAAACAATCTACATGAGGATTTAACGATTGAACAAATTGTACATCTGGAGATATACGACATTCTTGTTCATCGTATGCGCCTGATTGTATCGGTTTATAGTAAGCAACTTTTTCAAACCTTTCTGAAAGCAAATGGGCAATATACGCTGACACAAAAGTTTTTCCAATATCCGTATCCGATCCGGTAATAAATATTCCATTCATCATTTATTTTATAATGAGCTTAGCTTCTTCTATCATTCTGATATCGTGTTCTGTATCATTACCGATTGTAGTCAAATAATTTCCGGTAAGCAGCGCATTAACACCAGACTTTAACCCTAACTTCTGATAATCGCTAAGCAGCATTCTTCCTCCTGCATATCTTATTTTTGCTTTTGGCAGTATCAATCTAAAAACTGCCAAAGTCTTTAATATCTCCATAGGCTTCAAGACTTCCATATTCTCTAAAGGCGTCCCTTCAATGGGCATAAGTACATTAATAGGCACTGAATTGATATCTAAATGCTTGATCTCAAAGGCCATATTAATACGATCTTCTAAAGACTCACCCAAACCAATAATACCGCCGCAGCAAACCGACAATCCTGCCTTTTTTGCAGCTCGAATGGTTGCCACTCTTTTTTCGTAGGAGTGGGAAGTGCATATTTTATCGTAATATCCCTTACAGGTTTCAATGTTATGATGATAAGTCTCTACCCCTGCTTCTTTTAGGGCTCTTGCCTGAGACTCGCTGATAATGCCATGGGATGCACACAAACTGATATTGGTTTGGTTTTGAAGCCGTTTATAGGTACTGCACAGCTCATCCAAATCTTTTTGATTTTCTATACCGTAACCACTGGTCACTAACGAAAATTTGTGCACACGGAGTTCTTCCATCTCTTTTGCTCTATCATAGATTTTTTTATATTCCAATAATCCATGTTGGTCACAAGACGTACTATAATGTACCGATTGTGAACAAAATTTACAATCCTCACTGCACAAACCCGATTTCGCATTAATAATAGAACACAATTCTATTGTATCTCCACAAAAATGCGCTCTTATCTCATCCGCACTTTTTAATAAATCCTCCAGCAAAGATTGATTTTCATCCGATATATATATTAGCTTCAAAGCCGTCTCTTTAGAAATCTCATGCCCATTAATAATATTTTGAGTCGTTTCTTTTATTAGGTTTTTCATGGCATGCCTCAATTTATTAAACAAATTGTTTGATTCTCGGAACAATTTTTATTGAAGTACTTGCGATTATAAAACTTAAAATTAAATCAGGGATAATATATGGTGTAAACGCCCATGCTACTGCTGTTGCCCAAGAAATAGCATCTACAGCATTCACATAATTCCACATGAAATAAAAATAAGGAACACCGAGACCATAAACAATAGCTAAACCAACCAATACAGATAAGTATTTAGCAATAACGGTTTGGTTAGGTTTGTTTTCCGTCAGTAAACCTACAACAAAAGCGCATATTATAAAACCCATTAAAAATCCAAAGGTAGGTTGAAAGATATATCCAAATCCTCCCCCTTTTGCAAATATAGGAATACCTAATAAACCTATGCCCACATATAAAAGTTGGGAATACAAGCCTTTTCTGGCTCCAAGCAGCGCACCTGCATAGGCACAAAATAAAAATTGAAGGGTAAATGGTACCGGCCCTATAGGGATTTTAATAAATGCACCGACAGCCGTTAGTGCAGCAAATAAAGCTACTAATACCATATCTCTAACCGTAAAATTCTTCATTATTATCAATCCTCCATTGTAAACTATTGTTATTGTCCTTGTTAACAATATAAAATGATTGTACAAGTTTGTCAACATATTATTGATTAAAAGTTTACAATTATTTTATTTTAAATACAAGTCATCCATATATGTAATTAACCTTAATTGAAAAATAAAATTCCCATACCTTCCTGATGAATTTTTCGTTAATCTTTTTTAAAAGATGTTCTGTCAAAGTATGGATTTTTACCATA
>JANQMT010000038.1:0-2853 GCA_028279945.1 Clostridia bacterium | reverse complement strand
TTTATTGATTACATAAAAGAAAAATCGGGGGATCTGCCAGAAGATAGCTTTCTCAAGAAAAGTAAAATAGAATCAATAGCCGCACTAAAACTGGAATTTGAAGATGTGTTTCTAGGAACTCTAATGATTGAATTCAATGCCCCAAAAAAGTTTTCAGGAAAAATACTTGACATAATACATAGCTTTAAAAAAGTGACTGAAAGATTGCTGTTTTTTAAACTCGAACTAAGTGAGCAAATCGCACTGTACGAAAGAGAAAAAGCAGGTGCTCTAAAGAGTATTGAGCTTGCAGAAAAAAAAGGGAAAGAATTACAAAAGGATATTGATGAATATCGAGAAGTAGTAGAGGGGCTACAAACTAGAGCCGCAGCGGTTTCATATTTTGAAATAAGTCGAATTATTCACCACGACATATATCATCTGTTCGCTCGACTCTCGGATATTACTATAAAAATGGACATTAATAATAATGACCATGTTAGGATCAAAAAAAGTATTGAAGAAATAAGATCCTTTATACATGAACTGCTAGAAATGACCAACTTTAGCCGGTCTGAAAGGGTCTTTTTTGATGTAAATAATTTAATACGATTTTTAGTTCGGTTTCTAAAAAAGGACAGGGAAAAACATATATTATTCAATACAAAAAATCTGGACACAACTCTCCCGCACCTCAAATGGAATAAAGCGGAATTTAGCATGGTTCTATATAATTTAATTTCAAATGCAATTTATGCATTAGAAAATTATGAGAACGCAGACTCATTCCAACGTGAAATCAAAGTATCCACGAATTATGAAAAAGCAGAAGGTACATACATTATATCCGTCTGGGATAATGGACCAGGGATAAAAAAAGATAACATAGATAAAATCTATAATTTAAAATACTCTACAAAATCCAAGGATATGTTGCAGCTTGAAGATTATTCAGGTGAAAAGCCGACTAGTTTAGGACATGGAATAGGCCTTTATTTTGTAAAAAATGCACTGTTTAACGAAAATACAGATTTTGCGGCAGATATTCACTGTACTTCAACCTTAGGAGAGTTTACCGAATTTATAATAACCATACCAGAATACTTAAACAACAAATAGCTATGATGAACGAACTTTATGATTTGGTAGTAATCGACGATGAACGGGGAGATACGATAGGTGAAGACTTAATCAGTACTTATCACGAAATGAATAATAAAATTGGTTTGCCTAACATGCCAGTATTGAAAGCGTACAAGAAAGAAAGTGCCTTAAAAAGGGATATTAAAAAATTTTCGCAGATATGTGTTTTCGTAATAGATCTCCATCTTGGAGAGGGAAAACACCAAGGTATAAAATTGTTAAGTGAGATTAGAAGAGATTTTCCCTACGCTTTAAATATTGTTTATAGCCATTATTTATTGGATGCCAATATTTCAAAACAATGCAAGTTGGCAGACCCAGATGTTTTGCTCATTGAAAAGACAGGAGACAATGTGAGTGAGTATGCGCAAATACTGGAAAGCAAAAAAAAGTTTTATGAAAGCGTTTACATAGAAATGTATAAATCTAAAGTGATAGAGATTGAGAAGGAAAGCACCTTACTGAGAATACAGAAAGATGATTTATATGAAGACAAATGGTTTCTTACTGATAGGGTGGACAATCCTAATAGCATTAGCATTGGCGATTGCTTTATACTTACAGACTGCATTTTGAAATATGGTAAAAATGTACTTATGTTCAAAAAAGTAGAAGGTGATTTATTTTATGCAGATGATGACAAGAAAGATGCTGAACTAGAAATCAGATTTCAAAAGTATCTAACCAAAAATAAAAAAAATAATGAATGATATTAAAGTGACTATCTGGTCTGTTGGGCAAGGAGATTGTATCACATTAGAGTGGTATGATGATGAAGGAGTTCCACAAATTGGTATTATTGACTGTCATAACGGAAATAATAATGTCGAAAAAATAAAGAACTACCTTCATGCTAATTCTTACAATGAAATATATTTTATTGTAATGACTCATCCGCACTATGACCATTACTCCGGTCTCCTTCCTTTAGTGTCATGGTTAGAAAAAACAAATAGAACCATAAGACATTTTTACCTATCAACATTTAATAGTGTGCTTGGCATGACAGCAGCGCTTAAGTCTTTTCACAAACGCAAAGAAGGTAAAAATGAGCCTCAACAATTAAGAGATTTGAGAGACCTACATAACAAGTTGTTTCGGTTGGAAGACAATCAATTTGTAAATCAATTATATAATATTGATGGTTATACGCTATTACCCTTAAACAAGGGAGAGATAAAATTAGAGTTTGTTTCTCCTTCAATAATAGAAGTGAAAAAATATTGGAAACTTGAAAACTTTAAAAAAGTTGATAGCAGTTATGACCTTCAAAAGGAAGATGTAAATAACCCAAATGCTAATAGTCTCTCAATAATGTCGATATTAAAGGATTTTGAGAATAACAAAACTCTGGCATTGTTTACATCTGATGGGGAAGTTGAAACTTTCGATAGATATAGAACAGAAAAAAATCCTATTGCCCCTGTAAATGGAGAACAGTTTCTACTCGTTCAAGTTCCACATCACGGTTCAGGTAAAAATCATAATCAAGAATTTTGGGACAGCATGCTAATGGAAAATACCCAATGCTTTATATCTGTGGGAAAAAGTAGATATAATCATCCGGACCATACGGTAGTTGATTATTTTACAAAAAAATCCAAAGGCTTCAATTCAACCCAATATGGAATTGGAGGGCTAAAGCTTCTATTCCGTGATGATATGATTAACCATTTATCGAACGGAAACTCAAATAATTATACTAATGATTGGGAAGGACATATAGTTTAC
>JANQMT010000196.1:0-19778 GCA_028279945.1 Clostridia bacterium | reverse complement strand
CAACATAATTAATCCTGTAAATTTCTTGCAACGATATCAACAGAATTTGTCTTTAAAGTCGGATCATTCATAACCAGCTCCGCAAGTTCCTCACAATGTATGGTTTTAACTAACAACGCCTTTAATGTGACAGGGATACTTAATACCTTATTAATTCCCATGAGATAATTCACAAGTTTCGTGGTTACTTATTGGGAGCCGGTAATATCATTTCCACGTTTTCATGTGGCCTTGGAATAACATGGACGGAAATCAATTCTCCGACTCTCTCCGCAGCCGCCGCACCCGCATCAGTTGCAGCCTTTACCGCTCCAACATCACCACGCACCATTACAGTCACGAGACCGCTTCCAATCCGCTCTTTTCCAACCAATGTGACATTTGCAGCCTTAACCATGGCGTCAGCTGCTTCGATTGCTCCCACCAGACCCTTTGTTTCAACCATTCCTAATGCATTCGTAGTAGCCATTTTCATTTCCTCCTATTTGTTATTTATTATAGAATTGGTGATTATTAGTTCTTCTCTTCGCACAAATCTTGCCAATTGGCAGGATAGGTGGCAAAGAATATTTTACAATGATCCGGCGAGCTGAATGTAACTGCCGAATTCATTGGAATGAATATTACATCTCCGGCTTTACCACTGTATTTTTTTCCGTTTATGGTGATTTCTAAAGTACCTTCAATGATATAGTCTAATTCATCATAGCCTAGAAACCAATCAAAGGACGATTTCTCAATATCTAAAAAACCGGTAGCCATGTTTGGAGATTCTTTAATATTTAAAATTTCTTTGTAGGAAACCTTATCGCCTTCCTTGCCGGTAGGAAATGCTTCCAATTGAACGCTATTTCCTCGAACAAGTCTGAGTCCGCTTGGATCACATTCCTTTTTTAGCACTGGCTCCGATGTGTTTGAATCATCTATATTTGTAAGGACTTCCTTAACTATTTTTGAGATCATTTCCTTCGTAATGCCCAAATCGTTTAACAGTTCAATGCTATTTGACATATTCTTATTCCTTTCTTCATCAATCAAAACACCTTCATTTATAAAAGAGACATTTTAAAGTTTTCATGAGGGGACGGAATCACGGTATAGTAAACCACATTTCCGGTTTCTTTCATCATTGCGACGCCGGCTTCAACCGATGCGTTGACAGAGCCAACATCTCCGGTCATAATGACATAAGATTTTCCTCCGATTCCCGATCCTAATCTTAATTCTAATAGCTTAACATCGGATGCTTTCACACAGGTGTCTGCCGCTACAATCAATGAAGCCATTGCCAGGCTTTCTATAACGCCGATTGCTTGAATTTTGTCAATCTGTGTTGTTCCCGTTACGGCAGGAAAAATCTGATCATCAACATTGGGAATAATCAGATCGTCAATGATAAATTCGCCGCCCAATTCTATTGCGGCTTTAACAGAATTTTCTACCGATGCAACATCACCATGTATCAGTGTAATGTATTTACCGGGACAGGTTGCAGTAGAAAAGGAAAGTTCAACGTTTGCCGTTTTCAGCATTTGATCCGCAACCTCTATCCCTTTTGCAATGCTGTTCAGTTCTATAAAACCTATCGCTTTTAACATATTTACCTCCGTTACCTCGCTTCGATAGTAATCGAAGCATCTGAAATATCTGTAATTACCCCGGCGATACTTGCATGAATATTGGCACCTAGCTTCTCACCATCTATCTTGGCAATCAGCTGCCCTTTTTCTACATTCATACCTTTTTCCACAACACTGACCACAGGAGCTCCTTGATGCTGATTCAGGAGTATGACTGCTTTTTTTAAGTTTTCTTCATACCTCGTAAAAGGAGCATCTACATCATATTTTTTCAACCCAAGTCGTGCCACCAGCCTTTTTACAGGTATTTTACGATATTCCATCATGCAGGAAGCAGTGAATGCCTTTCCGGTATGCTCATTCTTCACGCCCTTTCCTCTGAGTTCTTGCTTTATCATGATATTGATATGCCTCGGAGACAATCCGTTGGGACAGGCATATAATTCGCATGCGCCGCACTCCGAACAGCCCAGGGCTGTTTTCATACCCAAAAAATCAGACAAACCATAATTCACAATTCTCATTACTTTGTGAGGTTTAACATCGTGGCCAAGCAAATCCCTTGGACATAAGTCCGTACACTTTTGACACTGAATACAGGCTATTCTTGATTGTTTCAGCACCTGCTCCATACTTTTTGCCTTTTCACGGAACAGCAGATGTTCTCGATCCAATAATATAATTGCCTTTGTTGTTTTTGTAACAGGTATATCAAAATCAGAGATCAATTTGCCCATCATCGGTCCATTTAATATCCCGAATTTATTGTCCAAATTTTTTACCCCGCATTGCTCTAGTGCTTCTCTATAACTCACTCCCAAAGAAAACTCATAGGTAGCCGGTCTCTCTACTTCGCCGATTACAGTTACGAAAGTAGAAGTAACCGCTTTTCCCTGCAATGCGCGGAATACATTAATCACCGTTTCCACATTGCACACGATACAGCCTACATTAAGAGGAATCCCTCCCCGGGGCACTACTCTTTTTATTACCTCCTGCACCAATATCTGCTCATCACCCGCAGGATAAAAATCCGGAAGAAGATAAACTTCAACAGAGGGGTATTTCGGCAATAGTTCATTTAACCGATTGATCACTTCTTTGTGTTTTGCCTTGATTGCAATAAAAGCTTTGGAAGACTGTGTCTCTTCAACGATTTTTTTCAGTCCTTCAAAGAAGTCTTTTGTAAAATGCAACAATAACTGTTGATCCACTCTGATTAAAGGCTCGCATTCTGCCGCATTGATGATTATATATTCAGCTTTTGAGGATAATTTAACATGGGTAGGAAATCCCGCACCACCGGCCCCTACCACACCGGCGTCTCTGATCATATCAATAAAATTATTACTCATATACAGCTCCTACGTTAGATTCAGAATCAATAATACCTACGACAATGGTGTCGATAGGAGCATTCTCTAAGCCGTCGAATCTCCTTGCCGAGCTTCCCTGTGTCACCAGTACTTTTTCACCGATACCTGCTCCTATTAGATCAATTGCAACAATAATACGCCCTTCCCCATCCTTTTCCGGTTCTTTATCCAGCAGCCGAATTTTCATAAGCTTCATCCCAGTTAGCCCTTCGTCTTTTCTTGTGCACCAAATATTGTCAACCACTCTTCCTATCATCATTTGTTTCTTCTCCTTTCGCCCAACTCTTCAGAAATGTGATCCAAAGCCTCGTTAACTGAAGCGGTGTCCCCAAATAAAGCAATCATCGTGAAATGCTGGGGACAAATCCCCTTTATTTCTATCGCTTTCACATCTGCTGATTTTTCAGCAATATCAGCTGCCTTTATCATTTCGCTCAGCTTACCTTGGATCAGACCGATGGCGTCAAAGGCTTGATCATCGAAGAAGTCTTTTGAAAAAGATCTGTTTTGAAGCATTTTTATAACTCCGTCAGATGGAGATTTTATGAATTCAATATCCATTACTGTCCTCAACCCCTTTCCTATTGACTTGAGATATCTCCGGCTTTCCGTCTGTTTCATCGTTGCTGCCCGTTGGGATACAATGCATCGCAATTCCGATAGGCGTTACAAAAATGGGATTCTTAGGTTTGACAGTTTTCACCTTCAATTCATCTTCAATCACTTTCTCAATGCTCTGAATACAGCTGGTACCTCCTACCAAATATATTTCTTCAACGCTTTCTTTTGGAAGATACTTTTCTATAATTTTCGCAATTTTTTGAGCTACCGGTTTTAATAGATTTGCGATTTCTTTCTGTTTTTGAGGATCTTTTTTTACCTTCTCGGCTTCTTCAAAAGATATCTTATAGGTTCCTGCAACCACCAGAGTACATTGCGTCCCACCGGTTGGCTCATCCGCTACACGAATAATTTTTCCATCCTGCATAATCGCCAGTCCTGTGGTTCCTCCTCCAATATCGACAACAACCCCATTTTTTACTCCCAAAACTGCGTTTGCAGCCGTCGGCTCATCCACCACATTAGTAACTTCAAATCCGGCGTCCTGAACGACATTTTTAATAAACCTTGTATCATTGGGCGTCGTTCCCGGGGGAATGGCTACAGCAGCCCTAACCAAATCACACCCCAATTTGTTTTCGATTTCCCTTTTTAATTGCTTTACGATATCCAAGGCACCTAAATAGTCTACAACTAAACCATCTTTAACTACTTGGGCGAATTTATATGCGCCGGCTATGGGGATTTTGTGTTCATCCAATACTGTGATTACAATATAAGCCGTCCCAAGATCTACTCCGACGAGCAACTTATTCTTGTTTTGAGGAATAATCGGATTTTCAATAACGTTTTCAAAATCCGCTATTAGTTTATCTACGCTCTTAAATATATCCATTCTTCTCCCCCAAATATAATTCTAAAAAAGATAAAAATGTATTCATATTATATTTTTTACGGTTATGCCATACATCTTAAGAATATAATTGGTGCATCTTTACTTCTAGATACAACTTTGTCGTTTTCATTCATATATTAGTGCACTTTCCTAAATAACAAAAAAAGCTTTCATGTAGCTGCCTATTATTATAGACAGTACATAAAAGCTTCATCGCTCAATCAAATACGCCTTTGCATTTGAATATTTACTTGTTTTTTCGATTATATCAGAATTACTTATTATATGTCAATATTTTATTGATTATTCTGAAATTAAATAAACAAGATTTTCTTTTTCTATTCTATTACATTGACGACATCTCCATCTTTAACAAATGCCCTTCCACGATCAACAATAACTTCTCCTGATGATAGTCCGCTGATGACTTCTATGTTTTCACCCTGGGTGATCCCGACAACCACTTTTCGTTCCGATACAATTTTATCACGAATAACAAATACAAAGTTATCTTGACCTACTCGTTTTACAGCCTTTTTAGGTATTATGGGTACTTCACGCTCATCCACAATAAATTCTATCTCAGCATATTCTCCGGAACGCAGCGCAAAGTCTGTATCTCCTATAGCGATTTCCACTTCGTATAAACCTGTACTTTCCTCTGCTATTTCATTGAGGACTGTAATTCTTCCTTCAATAGGGTAACTATAATCTCCATCAGGATATATATATGTCTTATCATTAATTTTTAATTGTTCCACCTGATCTGCCGTTACCATTGTTTGAGCTATCATAGCATTATCATCAATAATTTCTACAGCAATTTCATTTTCAACGGATTCATTTTTTTCGACATATACGGCTGCAACTTTACCGGATATGGGGCTTGTTATGCTTCGATCTGCTATGTCTTCACTTAATATTTTTACTTGATTATTATAATTGGCAACCGAATCATCATATTTCTTTTTTGTCCTTTCCAGTTCAGAGGATAAATTATCATACTCTGTCTTAGAAATCCCTCCCTCATTAAAGAGAATTTCCTTTTGTCTAAATGTTCTTGCAAGGTCATTGTATTGAATTTCCAAATTATCACGCTGTGTTCTGAGCTGGCTTTCTTGTGCATTAAAGCTGCTTCTTAGAGCATCACTATCCAGTTTTAAAAGCACTGCTCCTTTACTAACCATATCTCCAGGTTTAACATAAACTTCTCTTACATCACCCCTGCCGCCGGTCATGACACTTATAGAGGTTGCGGCTTGTATTTCTCCAAGGGTTAAAATTTTCTCCGATACGGGTGATATCTTCACTTCCCTTGAAGATACGGGTATTCCCTCGGTTATATCTTCAGTTACTCTATTATTGTTTTGGGTACCGCACCCGACTATAATCATAGCATTTATTAAAATAACAACCAATAGCTTTCTCATCTTTTTCACTCCCTTTATTATCTAAATTGACATTTTATTTTTAACTCTTTTTAACTTATAACCCTCAATAATAGAGTAGGTAACAGGAATAAATATTAATGTTAATATTGTGGTTACCAAAAGTCCAAAGATTAATGCAAAGCTAAACTGAGCATAGTATCGTTCCTTAAATGCAAGTGGTAATACACCACTAACAGTTGTCATGGTTGTAGCCAATACGGGATTAAACCTTACAGCACCTGCTTCCTTAATGGCAGAAATCAGGTCTTTCCCTTCCTTCCTTAAATAATTCATATAGTCGATTAAAATGATCGCGTTGTTTACTGCAATACCTACTAAAGCTACTAACCCCATAAAGGAATAAAATCCAAAATCATTATTGGTTAAGGCCAACCCCCATATAACACCTATAAGTGCCATTGGAACTGTAGATAAGATAACAAAAGGTTGCACGATTGAACTAAACTGTATGGTTAAGATTATAAATACTAGAAATACTGCTAATATCATACTCTGTATTAAGTTTGCAAAATTCTCTTGTATCCCTTCCACATCACCGCCGTAAGCAACTTGAATATCTTCCGGTAAAACATAGGCAGCAGATTTTGCATCGAAGGTATTCATCACATCATTGATATTAAACCCTTTTCTTAAATCGGCTTCAATTTCAATGACACGTTTTCTGTCTTCATGTTTAATGCTTGATACACCTCTTAATTCTTCTAATACTGCTACACTTCTAAGAGGAATTAGTTCTCCGGAAGGTGTATTGATATAAAGCCTTTCAATCTGACTGATGTCTTTAAGACTCATTTCATCTATTTTTATTATGACATCGATTTCTTCACGACCATCCTTTATGGTTGCGGCTGTTATGCCATCTACCTTGCCACGTAGTTGTAAAGCTATATGAGTCGCTGTCAGACCTAAAGTTTGGGCTTTTTTTTCTTTAATATTAATATATAATTGAGGTACGCCATCTTTTGCAGATATATCGATGTTATATACGCCGTCTATATCCTCTAAGATTTCCCCATATTTCTCCGCAACTTCCTTTGAAGCCTCTAAATCCTCACCAAATAGTTTTATATTGATTGGTTTTCCTGTTGGTCCGCCGGTAGCTACACCACTTACTATAATCTGTGCTCCGGGTATTTTTTTCATGGCTCTTTCGGTTTCATTGACAATATCAAAGCCATCCTTATTTATTTTTTCCTTATCTACAAATGAAGCATTAATGACTGCTTTATCAATTTCATTCCCGCCAATTGTTGTATTGAAAATACTAATATCTGGAGATTTTACAAGAAGGCTCTGTACTTTTTCTACAATTTCCGCCGTTTCTTCCAAAGTGGTTCCACCTGGCGTATCTATGGTTATTGTCATACTTTCAGGCTCGTTGTCAGGAAAAAATGATACCTTAACTGCCCCAATCACAAATAATCCTAAACTGCTGGTAAAAACTAGGATTCCAATGAATATAATAAGGGCTTTCTTTTTTCCGTTCTCAATAATTCCTGCTATAATATTTTTATATACCTTAACCATTTTACTTTCTTCTTGGGTCTTCCCTTTAGGCCTCAACTTTTTGTAGGCCATTATTGAGCTGAAAAATAAAGCCGCAGCAACAGCTAATAAAGGAGAGTCGCCACTTCCGGAAAAGGCATAATAACTGAGAGTGCCTATTAATAAAATGATAAAAATGTTTTTATTCTTTTCGTTAATAGTTTCCCATATTTGTTTTTTTCTCTTTTTATGCTTTAGAAATTTTGAGTAAATCGTTGGCGTGATAGCAATTGAAACCAGCAGTGAAGCCGAAATAGCAATCATAATGGTTCTTGGAATTGTTTTTACAAAGTCACCCAGTATACCCGGCAAAATAGCTAGTGGAAAGAAGGCTGCCAAGGTTGTTAATGTAGACGCTAAAATAGGAAATCCTATCTGATTTGTCCCAGCTAAAGATGCCTCCTTTGCCTCTAGACCCTTTTTACTTAGCCGATCTATATTCTCCATGACGATAATAGAGTTATCCACCAATAGACCAAGGGCTACTATAAGCCCTAAAACTGTAAATGTATTTAAGGTTATACCAAAACTGCTAAGCAAGCCCAAAGTAGCCAGCAAAGAAAGGGGTATTGTAACAGAAACAATTAACGATTCTTTAAAGCCTATAAATATGAATAATACAATGATTACAGCAATCAATCCGGATACAGCACTTTCCCTGATATTATTCAAATCATTCTGTACTTCTTCTGCCGTATCATTGGAAATATATATATCTATATCATCTGGGTATAATCTCCCTCTCTGACTTTCCAAAAATGCTTTAACCCTTTTGCTGGTTCCTACAACATCACTTTCATTCTCTCTAACTACTTCTGCTAAAATCGATGGAAATATATCTTCATTTTCATCTTGGTTAAGATATGTCCTATTATATTCAGTGATGGGTTCGCTGGTATCGAGCACAGCTGCCACATCTCGAACAAAAATGGTTTCTCCTTTTGTTGTTAGAATCACAATATTTTCAATAGACTCTACCGTAGCAATTTTTTCATTCACTCTAAGATTAAATCTCATACCACTTAAATCTATCTCTCCAACGGGAAGACCAATGTTTAATGAACTGATAGCATTTTGGATATCCGTTGAAGTTATACCATATTGAAACATCTTTGTTTCATTGATAACCACATGTATTTCCCTATCTAAATCACCATATAAGTTGACTTCCTCCACGCCCTCAATACGCTCCAATGCTTCCTTAATGTCTTCTGATAACTGGGTAAGGTCAAAAATGCTATAATCTCCTGCAATACTTAAATTCATAAGAGGAATTTCAGAGGTTTTAAATATGCTGGTAACGGGTTCTTGTATGCCATCGGAAAAGGATAATTCAGTAATCTTATTATCGACCTCGATTTTCTTTTTATCCATATCTGTACCCTCTACAAAGGTTAATATTATAGAGGAAGATCCAAAGTTGGATTGGGATACCATTTCATCCAAGTCTTCCAAATCAGAGAGCTTTGATTCTAACTTGTCAGTTACTAAATCCTCTACGTCTTCAGGGCTGGCTCCCGGATAAATAGTTTGAACGGTTATTCTGGGAAATATTATCTCGGGAAGAGACTCCTTTGGTAAATTGGAAATGCTAATAAACCCACTGCTCACAATAAGAATAATAAGCAACAGAGCCATTTGAGATTTATCGATGAAAAGCTTAGCTATTTTTCCCATTATATTTCTTTTCATATTTAATTCAGATATATCCATACTTTTCTTAAATTTCATATTTTACACTCCTTACTAAATTACATATCCTATAGAATTTATTAGTATATTAAGAAGTTAAAGAACTCCAGGCATGATGATGATTAAAGATTTTTCAAATAAAATTAAAATAATATCAGATATTTACCCATTATTGCTTCAATTCAAACCATTGGACATGGAATTATGACAATAAAAATAATTCCAATTGTTTATACAAATGGAATTATTTTATTTGGTTACTTATTTCTATTCAATTATACGAAGAACATTATTGGTTTAATTACACTGCTTATATTTTTAGTTTGTCAATTTGTCAGGCCTGACCCCTTTCTTTCTTAATCCATTCAATGACACCTGTTGCACCATCCATGCAGACAACATCGCCATCTTGAAGTACTATCAGTGCATTGGATACACCTGCGATGCCAGGCAAACCAAACTCTCTTGCCACAATTGCACCATGGGAGATGGGTCCGCCGCTTTCCATGATTAATCCTTTGGCAAGGGGAAATAAAGGTGTCCAGCTTGGGTAGGTATTATGCGTTACAATGATATCACCTTCATGAAGCAGCCGGATATTCGGTTGATCCATAATTCTTACGGTACCGGTTACCTTGCCGGATGATATTGGCACGCCTCTCAAACCATCACTTACTTGCTGATCCATGGTCGGATATACATAAGTTTCACCATTACTTAATATAATTCTTGGTATTACAGAATAGCTTAATTGATGCTTATAGGCTTCTTTTCTAGCTTCTACAATCTCTTTTAAATCCAGCTTATCATAAGCTAATAGGTCGTCCATATATAAGAATGCAATATCTTCGGATGCATTCAAAAGCCCTTTTGATACTAGGCCTTTACCCACTTCAATGAACATAGCTCTTAAAAGAGATAATGCTTTTACCGCGATAAACTTTGGCTGCTCTCTTAGTCCGGCCAGTGTTCTGTAATTGTTCAGATCAAACACAACCTTATCTGCTTTTTTGACACCATAATCATTGGATACCTTGTCGTAGATATCGTCTATCAGCTTCTTTGCATCTTTTCTATACCCATAAATCATCTCTAATTTGTCGGCAGGACGTTCTTCGCTGTATAGCTTAATCAACTCTAAGATATACGTAGGGTCTTCATGCCAGCGTTTGATACCCATATCGATATCCAATACACTGCGGTGTCCGTATTTTTCTAGAAATTCAGACAGTTTTTTGGATGTTTCAAGCTCATCTATCTTGCCAGATGTTACGTCTGAAGCTATCTCCAACAGCGCTATGCCCATTTCCGTAGTGGGATTGTTGTTGACAGCTTTTTTGAGGACGCTATAATCCAAATCCGGATACTTCTCAGATAACCATTTAATTTGTCGTTCAATGGCCTTCAGTCCATAAGCAATGTACATGATCTGTTGAAATCCTAAGGTCAACAGCTCTTCGGTTACAGCCTCCATCAAATCAACTTTATCCTGATAAGTTCTGGTCTTTGTAATTCTTACCTTTAACTTATCAATATAACCATTGCCTATATCTAAAGCTTCTTCTAACGCTTTATTAATGTCTTTTTTACTGATCTTGCCAAAGCTTTGTAATGACATTCCCCACTTGATGATGCCATAGGATAATCTGAATACACCACCTTGCTTTAAGAATGTCCTTCTATAATTGCCATATAATTGTTTAAGGAGCTGCCCACATTCTGGATCTTTGTCATTGAAGCTGTTCAAGATATTCTTCCCAATCAGCCTTCGACCCAGCACTTCTGTCAAATCATAGTAGATTCGACCATTAATGCATTTGATCCATGATGGTTTTCTGATCTTCCGTTTAAAATTGTAAAAGATACTGGTATAACCAGCAAAAGCAGCTCGCCAGAATTCATACCCAAGTGGTGTAAAAGGCTCCTTCATCCCTTGAATGACTGTGTTGTAACACAGATATAGATGAAGCTTATTATCGGTCATGCAGTCTTCATCAACTGGGTATAATGTGGTTATATCTCGACTCTGAAGAATGAATATCTCATCATCTCTAATGGTCCATTCTATATCTTGAGGACCCTTAAAGTACGATGCAATCTGATCCCCTAAATGCTTCAATGCATACAGCATATCATCCCCTACCATGCTTTTCGGTCCACTTCTATCTGATCTGATTTGATCTGTGATCACATAACGGTCTAATTTGGATGTGCCGTCAACAACGCCCTTGCCTAAGCCTTTTGCTGCATTCAGGATGGTCTTTTGCCGGTTTCCTGTTACAGGATCAGCTGTAAACATTACACCTGATGTCTCTCCTGTAATCATGGTCTGAATGATTAATGCTATCTCATGATGGTTGGACACCTGCATTTTATCTGCATAGTCTGTTACATTTTCTTTGTCAGAACTCTTGATACATATCTGGATTGCATTTAGATATGCTTCATAATCATTGATGTCCAATACAGTTTCATATTGCCCTGCAAAGCTGGTACCTTCAGTATCTTCGGACATCGCTGAAGATCGGACAGCAATTGGGGTATGGCCCATTTGGTTATATATCTCTTGTAATATGATTTTGTCTTCTTGGTCTAACTTATAATCATTGTTCCGAATCTTATTGGTAAATGATTTACTGATTGCATAGCCTTTTGGTACATTAAAATCCTTCTGAATCAGTAAGCCAAGATTCACAGCTTTTGTGCCAAAGTTTTCTATGTCATTGACCGCTATCTCTTCCAATTTTCGAATCATAATATACCTCCTTTATGAAACACTTGTATCATATTTGCTTTCATGATAATATAAAAACAATTAAAAATCAAGCAATTCGAAGATGTGAGACAAGGAGGCAGCATATGTATCATATTAAAAAGGATAAACGATCTATTGAATCCAGTAACATGATCTATGACGGATTGAAATCTCTTATGAACCAGAAGAATTTTGAAGACATCAAAGTAACTGAGATTGTTAGAGAGGCACAAGTAGGAAGAGCCACTTTTTACCGTACCTTTGATGCACCAATTGATGTGCTGCGTTATGTAAGTGACCGGACTTTTAGAGGATTGTTGGAGCACCTACTCGCATATCACAAAGATACACCTGTTCAGAGAAGTTCTGACTTTCTAATGACATTTTTGCATTATTTTAACCATCATTCTGAAATTGTTGAGCTGCTCATATCTGCAGGCAGACAAGATGTCTTAAATGACTCATTTACCATATTATTCGAAAACATGTATAGTTCCTATGCAAAAATAACTGAATCGCCTGAAGTTTCATGGAAATATTTTATTGCTATTCGCTCAGGTATTACCATCAATATACTCGTGCAATGGATCAAAGACGGAAAACAAATCCCACCTGAAAAGTTAGGAGAGATCATATATAAACAGATGTCTATGGCCTATTCGGTTAACGATTTACTGTAGTATATTTATCATTGTGCATAATATTTTAGGTTGTTCAAATGTTTTTCGAGTACAGCATTTGAAATGCAAACAAACATAATTATATCTATATTTTCAATCAATCAAAAAGGTCGCCTCAGATTTATTTCTGGGCAACCTTTCTCTTATGTTAAATCAATCCTGCTTTTTTAAGAATTCTCTCGAGAACTGTAGCGACTTCAGCTTTTGTTATATTTGATTTAGGATCTAGCATTTCGGCTGATTTTCCATTTATGATGAAACTGTTTATATTCCAAATCACTGCCTCTTTGGCATAGCCTGAAACATCTTTAAAGTCATTGTACTCACTTAAATCAATGTTTTGTTCGTTTCCACGATACTCAATGATTGTTGATATTCTATACAAAATAGTCATTGCATCTTGTCGTGTTATTGTATCATCAGGTGCAAACAATCCATTTCCTTTACCTTTAATAATGTCATATTCTGAAGCAGTCTGGATATATCCGGCAATATCTGAATTTTCATCAACATCAGTATATTCTATGTAGTCTACCGGTGTAAGCCCTATTGCTTTTACAACAGCTTTTGTGAATTCTGCCCTTGTTATATCTCGATTTGGGCTGAATAAAGTTTCGGTATCGCCTTCCATTATAAGTCTGCCAGCCATATTTTCAATTGAATTTTTAGCCCACATATTGATATCATCATAAGTTTGTTTATTATGGATAAGTGTATAAGTTGAGTTTGTAAGGGAGTTGACAACTGCATAATACTTTCCATCCACTAATTCTACATAAGTGGGTACATGGTGTATGGTTCCGTCTGCTTTTGTTATGGTTGCGGTTGTTACTTTTGATATATCTACTCCATCCGATAACGCAATTTTTCTTGTTATATATTTTTTAAACGCTCCAATTGTGACAGACTTGCCTTTATAGCTCGCTTTTACTTCAAAGTCTATTGAAGGCATCAGTACCTCAACATCTTCCTTTTCAGCAGTCTTTATGATTATTTCTTCCATTGCAGTTGAAGATTCTTTTTGAAGGACTTCAAACTCAATGTCATCCGCATCTACATTATTTCCAAATTCTTCTGATACTATATTCAAATCTATATTGTTGGTAGGAATTGTGTAAACTGCCTTTTTAGTTTCCACAGAGATTGTTAAGTCTTTTTTTTGCATATCTTTTACATTTTGTACAGAGAATATGGTTGTTATTTCTTTTGTTTCTTGAGGTACTTTTACTTTCACTACTGCATCTTGTTCAGCCTTATGAATACTTTCTTTAATAGACGCTTTATCTACTTGGACTTCAACTTTTTTTGACGTTGATTTCATTGTCCCTGTAACGCCAATGCTTTTATCATTGCCTTCTTTTTCAACATCCGCTACGACTATTTTCTTCGAACTACCGGATCCACTTGATCCGCTATTTGAAGTCTTTTTTGCCCATTTTGCATAAAGCGTAACATCAGATGTTACGGTATCCGTTGTAAAATTCCACGCATCTGTCAGTGCACCCTCCTTATACCAACCATCAAAGGTATATCCGTTTCTTTCTGGCCGAGTTGGTGCTGTAATAGCGCTTCCACTTCTTACATCAGTGATTGAAGATACTACACTTCCGCCATTGCTATCAAATGACACGGTAAATGCAGCAGGCGCTTGTGCCGTCCACTTTGCATAAAGTGTTACATCAGAGTCAACTGTATCATGAGTAAAATCCCACGCATTTCCACTTCCGTTATCATCTATTTCTGATTTATACCATCCATCAAAAGTATAGCCGCTTCTTTCTGGTGGCGTTGGTGCTGTAATAGCGCTTCCACTTTTTACATCAGTGATTGAAGGTACTACACTTCCGCCATTGCTATCAAATGATACGGTAAATGCAGCAGGCGCTTGTGCCGTCCACTTTGCATAAAGTGTTATATCAGAGTCAACTGTATCATGAGTAAAATCCCACAGATTTCCACTTCCGTTATCATCTATTTCTGATTTATACCATCCATCAAAGGTATAGCCACTTTTTGTTGGATCAGCCGGCATCGTTATAACACTGCCGCTTGTTACTTTTATTTGTGATATACCCGTTCCACCATTGCTATCAAAAGTCACAGTATTTGTAGGTTCTGCAAATTGTGCATAGTATATGGTATTAGACACTATAGCTGTTACGTTTCCAAAGTCTGTAATCTTCGTCCCGCCGCTAGGCGCTGTAAACCAACCTGAAAATGTATATCCTGTCTTTGTTGGGTCTGCCGGTACGTGTGATAAAATATCTGTTGTATTCTCACTCACACTTGCAGTTTGATTCGTAGTTGTTACACCATCTGCACCGTTGGTTTCAACATCAAATGTTACTTTATACGTCGGTGCTGTATAGTTACTGGAATAATAGGTTTGTGGTCCTGGACGACTAAATGAATGATCTGTTGCCTCAATTTTTCTAGCACTATCTTCATACCAGGTTCCTTCATACCAAGGTCCACCGTTATCTATATCTCCTACAAATCCTTTTAAATTACTTTGTGTACTTATTGTGCCTAAGATCGTATTCGACATCCTGCTAATCCAATTCATCTCATTACTATTTCCTTCAAAGGTGACGGTTTCCATTAAATTAGCCTGAAATACGTCCTGACTTACAGTCGTTACACTTGCAGGAATCGTGACATCTGTCAGATTATTATATTGAAATGCCCACGCTTCAATTTTATCAACACTGTTTCCAAGTGTTATACTTGTGAGATTATTCCCCTCGAAAGCTGCTTGTTCTATCGTCGTAACGCTATCCGGTATATCTACATTTGTTAAACTATTCCTATAAAATGCATATCCCCCTATTGTTTGAACCTGATTTCCTATAGCTACGCTTGTAAGATCATTTTCAAAAAATGCTCTCGAAGCTATGCTTGTGACACTATTTGGAATGTCTACACTTGTCAGTGAGTTCCCTTCAAACGCCTTATATCCTATAGCCGTTATACCCTCCGGAATCGTCACACTGGTTAAACCTTTATTTTGAAATGCCAGCTCATATATTTCATTTATCGTTTCTGAGTCTATTGTACTAGGAATTATGACATCCTTAGCTGTTCCGTTATAACCTGTTATTTTACCACTACCATCCGTTTCAAATATAGGTTTCCACTGTGCATATAGTGTTGTATCACCGGTAATTGTAAAGGAGTCGTTTGCTGTGCTTGTCTTATACACTGTCCCACTTCCGTCTTGAGCAGTCGTCCAACCGTCAAAGATAAAGTTTGTTCTCGTTGGCTCTGTCACGGCTATTGATACTGTGTCATTGGCATTATAATCTGTGCTGTCTGTCGGCACTGTTATGGTTTCACCGGATACATTATCTTCATACGTTACGGTGTATGTTACCGGTAGTGCTAGGGGGTAGCTCATCACTTTTGCTAAACGATTATCGTCTGCATCAACATAAGCTACAAAAATACTATTGTTTCCTAATGAGAGAGCAGCGTTATCATCTGATGCGGCACGGCCAACTGAAAAACCCTTGTCACCTACCAATTCCCAACTCGTTCCATTATATTTCTTAACGGTTGTTTTAGATTCAATAGTAGTGTCGATATAAGCAACATATAACGTATTATGACTAATTTCTAATGATATCCCTAAAGCATTCCCTTCCGAAAAACCGCCGCTTCCAAGTTCTACCCAATCACTGCCATCATACTTCACCAATGTCGCTTTGTTATTAGTTAGATCTTTGTAAACAACATAAGGCACATCATTGCTATCTATTTCCAGATCTATATCGACCACTTGATCTGCTGAAACAGCGGCAGCACCAACTGAACCCCAATTGCTTCCATCATATTTCTTAACGGTTAATTTATAATTATTATTCAGATCTTGATATGCTGCATAGAGCACATCATTGCTATCTATTTCCAGTGAAATTAATTGTGTATTACAATAAGCGTTAGTAAAAGTGCCCCCAACATTTACCCAGCTGCTTCCATCGTATTTTTTTATTGTTCCTTTTACATCATTATCGTCATCAGAATACGCCACATAAGGTACATCATTGCTATCAAAGGCTATGGAAGTATAAAGCGTTCCATTCGCAAATTTTTCTGCTCCAACAAGTTCCCAAGAAGTCCCATTAAACTTTGTTACGGATATTTTATATGCTTGATCTGATAGACCTGGCCACATGGGATCATAATGTTTATGGTTGTGCAAAATATATATATTGTCATTGCTATCTATTGCCAATCTGTAAAAATCGGGTCTTTCACTCGTAAAGCCCGGGATACCTACAGTTACCCAACTACTTCCGTCATATTTTTTTACGGTAATTTTATTTGAGAAATTATTATCGTGAAACGCAACATAAGGGGTCCCATTGCTATCCGTTACGGTTTGGATGTCATATACTCGGTCTGAGTTAACATTGCCACCTACTAGACTCCAAGTATCCACTGCATATGCTATATTGCAAAACACTAATACAAGCCCAATTACTGCAACCATCATTTTTTTAAATATCAATCTAAAAAACCTCCTTTTATTTTCTCTTTCTATTAATATCGAAATTTGTTATCTTGTGTTATTGTAACAAACCAATCTAAACAAAATCTCAATAGAAAGAAGGTCTTTTAAATATATCTTTCCACAAGTTCTACTATTTCCTTTGATGGCTTTATTTCTAAATCATTCTCTGTCATATTGATATATTCTTTATAATATTTTTTAATAAGGGCTCTTTGATTTTGATTTGTCAAAATCTTTATTAATTCTTCATACCCCTTTTCACAATACATATTGTTTTTGATAAGCTGTATCAAAATATTTTTTGCATTATCTAAATCATTTTCTTTTTTGCTATGCTCAACCATTCTCAAACTGACTTGTGTATACTTTTCTTCAAGTTTTATTCTAACCATATCTGACCAATCAAAAAACTTATTACCTAGATACGGACCTTTATACAGTTGCAAGAGCTCATATTGGTCTTTTTTACTTAATTCATTATTATCTTTGGACAATTCTACAAACCTATAGTAATCGCAATCTATTTGGCTTACATTGATAAAATAATTGCCATTTCTTCTATAAAAAACATCTTTAATACTCACTTTTTCTAACTCTTTTTTTATGTAGTAAAAAGTAGTGTATAAATTATTAGACGCTTTATCATAGTCTTTATCTTTCCACAAACTGTCTATAATCACGTCTTTATTTGTTCCGTTTTCTCCATATTGAATAAGAAAATAAGTAAGTTCCTCAGCCTTTTTCGTTCTAAATTCTAATATTTTACTATCCGAAGTCTTTATCTTTGGATTGCCAAAGGTATGTACCATTAATTTAATGTCTTTATGTAAATTTGCATCTATGTTTTTCTTATCTGCAATATAGTTTATCTCTTTTTCTAAAATATTCTTTTCAATAGGCTTTAGCAAATAACCAAGGGCATGTACTCTAAATGCCTCTATTGCATATGTATCGTATGCTGTTATAAATATGATATCTGTTGTTTTAGTATCAATTTCATTGGCAAACTCAAGTCCATTCATATTGGGCATTTCTATATCAAGAAAAATAATGTCAACTTGATTATTTTGTAAAAAGTCATGTGCTTCATATGGATCTGTAAAAGTTGCTATAAGCGTCACACTACTCATGTCAACTATTAATATCTTTAAATATTCCAGTGCTCTTATTTCATCATCTATCGCTATTGCCCTCATTTTTCTCCCCCTTTAAAACCTCAAAACTTACTTTTGTTCCCTCACCTAACGCGCTTTCTATCATAAGACCTTTTCCATAAATTCTTTCAAGCCTTTTAGTGATATTATATAGACCTATACTTTCCTTACTAGATTCGATACTTAATATAGATTTTAACTTCTCCTTATCAATTCCTACTCCATTATCCATAACAGATATAACACACTTTTCATTTGTTTCATAAATGCTAAGTATTATGACACCACTGTTACCTTTTTTTCTTAATCCATGAATAATAGCATTTTCCACAAGTGGTTGTATGATAAGCGGAGGTATTTTTACGAATAAATTTTCTTCTATATCGTAAACAATTTCTATCTTACTAAACCTTGCCTGTTCTAGCTGTATATATGCTTTTACGTATTCAAGTTCTTTATCAAGAGTTATCATATCCTTCAGATTTTTCATATCAAGAGTGCCTCTTAAATGCTTTGAAAGTGCTATTAATAGTTCAGATACTTTTTTAGAATCCTCATTACAATATGATACTATGGTGTTCATTGAATTAAATAGGAAATGTGGCTTAATCTGAGCATTTAAAAAGGCTAGTTCCAATTTGTTAGCTAGCTGTTCGTTTTCTTTACTCAGAATTTCTATTTGTTTTTGCTTCCAATTATATTCCTTTACTACAAAACTCATAATCACATAACTGATTATTAAAACAAATATAGCCGCAAGAGACATCTCTAGATACTTATCTTTTCCATAAGGCATTAAAGTAACACTATTAGGGAATATATACCCAATTAGCATAAGGGTAATGCATAATAATATCATAGCACCAAATTTTTGGATGTTTTTATGCTTATTGATAAAAAGTGCTATATACATACTTTGTAATATAAAAAACAGGGGAACTGTACCATAAATACCACCACTCTCAAACCATGTGAAGGGCAAATAGACAAAAGTTATAAAATATATGCCTAAAAAATAAAGTCTCTCGTATTTCATATCTTTTAAAGTTTTTTTGTAAATATAGAATAAAAAAATAGCAATTCCAATCAATATCAGCACAGAAAATACGCCATAATTTCCCCTCCAGTTTATATAAGCACTAAGAAGAGCGGCAAACATTCCTGCTATTGTTGCAATATTTAAAAATCTATGCTCCATGGTATATTTTTCTCTACTGCCTAAAAACTTTTCAAAATAATCTACTGGTTTCATTCTTTCACACCTTTAATACGGGGTCAGGCTTGACAAATTGACATCTTTATCCTCTTTTTTGCGTCTTGAAGCTCAATATCTATATTCTGTCTGCTAATAATTTTAGATACGCCTGATTCACTTACTCCGATCGCTTTACATATAGATTTATTACTTTCTTCTGTCAATTCCTTTGCTAAAAGTACAACCAGCTTTTTAGCATCGCTTATTCTCTTTGTTCTTTTTCTACTTTTTATTTCTTCCATATCAATTTCAAAGTAAGCTGTTGTCTTTTTTATTATTTGTTCCAGTGTACATTGCTTTATTTCTTCTTTTTCTATTCCA
>JANQMT010000133.1:0-4504 GCA_028279945.1 Clostridia bacterium | reverse complement strand
CTTCTCCGGAAGTAAATTTAAACTTCCGTTGAACACTTGATCCATGGTCTTAAAAGATGTGGTAGTCATAAAAATAATGGGCACTATTTGTAATAAGATGATAAGCACCAAAAGCACATGCCATTTGTACTCAGAGAAGGATTTAGTTTTCATAGTACACTTCCTTTTCTAAATATTTGAATTCTAAGACCATTAACAGCGCAAATATAACCATAGTCAAAATAGAGAATGCAGCCGCTTTTCCTGTTTGGAAAAATCTAAATCCATACTGATATATACTATAAACCAGATTTGTGCTTGCATTGTCGGGTCCCCCCTGAGTGAGTATGTGTATGGGGACAAACACATATTGCAGGCCAAAAACAATGGTGATAACGAACACATATACTGCGGTTGATGATGTAAGGGGCAAAATAATTTTCTTAAATATTTGAAAATTAGAAGCATTGTTGAGTTTTGCTACCTCAATGAGCTCTACAGGCACTTCGTTAATGCCGGCAAGCAGTACCAAAAAATTATATCCAAAAGACTTCCATGCTGTGATGACACTCAGAACCAATATGGCCAGACTACTTGATTTTAACCACAAAGGCGAATCCAAGTTCATTTCAGAAAGTATGAGTGCTATAGGACCTATTATTGGATTCACTACCCATACAAAAATAACGGATGCTACTACCGTAGAGATGACACTTGGCATAAATATAACAGATCTATAAAAACCTTTGAGTCTGCTAATCAAATTGGATACCATAAAGGCGACACCATAAGGTATCAAGAAATTAAATATTAATAAAAATACAATGTACAATAACGTATTTGAAAATGACTGATAGGTTTCAGGGCTTTTTAATAAATGTATGTAGTTTTCTATGCCTACCCAATCCATCTTAGGGCTGATCATGTTCCAATCATAAAAGCTCAGACCTAATGTTTTTATAATGGGCCAGTACACAAATTGAGTAAATATTATAAGGGTAGGCAGTAAAAACATTAATATGATCAATTGATCTTTCAACTTTTTTCTTTTTCTCAACCCTCTCACACTCCTTAAAATAGCATAAAACGGTTAACGGCTTATGAAATCTTTCAGCCATTAACCGTTCATCAATTTATTTCAACAGTTCATTAATTTCTTCTTGAGCTGTTTGTAAAGCATCTTTGGCTGATAATTTGCCTTCTAAAATAATATCACGTGTATCGATTAGAACTTGTTCCGCTTGCAAACCGTTTTTCCCCGGAAAGCTTACCCAAGACACAACGCTGTCCAGCTGTGAAACTGCGGCCTGCATGATTTTATTGCTTGCTATAAAATCCTTTAGTCCATCCGGATCCTCGGCCACTCCCTTTCTTGGTGGTAAGTATCCGGTATTCATGGTCCAAGTTGCTAATGATTTAGGTTCAAACATATGCTTAATAAATAACCATGCAGCTTTTTGCTGTTCCGGTTCTTTAGCCAATATGACGATAAAGTTACCCCCTGCCGGGATTCTTTTTTCTTTGCCTTTAAAGTTTGGAAATTGAGTCGCTTTCAATTCAAAGTTAGCACTCTTTTCGAAATTTGCTCTTTTTCCTATGGTGGTGACTACCATTCCCAGCTTACCGCTTAGAAAAGCTTGGAACGCTTCATCATTTGTAGCATGAAGTGCTGTTTTATCTTTTAATACCATATCTGCCAGTAATTGAAATGCTTCTGCAGAATCATCACTTGCAAAGGTGGCAACGGTTTTGCCATTTTTCACTTCTACCATGCGCCCGCCATTGGATTCCATAAGTGCTTGCTGCGCCCAGTTATCCGCATACTCCTGCATAAAGAAACCGTAATTACCTGTCACATCTTTGATGTTTCTTGCCGCTTCTCTTACTTCATCCCAATTGCTTGGGGGATTGCCCGGGTCCAACCTAGCTTCTTCGAATAAGTCTGCATTGTAATAAAGAACAGGATTACTAATGGAGTATGGTATGCCTACTTGTTTATCATTTGTATGCGCCAGCGTCATGACATTAGGCATAAAATTTTCTTTTAAGAATTCTTTATCTTCCGGAAAATACTTGTCCACAACGTCTTGCGGCGTAACATATTCAAAATTTTCTTCTACATAATTTAAGAAACTGTAACCGATTTGGGCCACAGCCGGTGTTTTTCCTGATGCGATTGCAGCCTGAAGGTTTTGAATAAGCCCTTTATACATATCCGCATTGTATTTTTCACTTACAGTGACTTGGCTTTGGCTCTCATTGTATTCTTTTACGATATCGATTATAGCCGGACCTCCAAAGTTCTCTGAATTGACATGCCAATACTCAATAGCTGTGGGCTCATTAGCTGCATTCCCGGATGTCTCTTGTTGTTTTTCACCGCATCCGGTCACCATAGACAGCAATAACCCTAGTATACATATAAATATCGTGATTTTTTTATATGATCTCATGTAAATTCCTCCTTTAATATGTTCCTTTAAGTCATTATCAACAACAAATTTTTTGCAAATAAGTTAATCGTGTTTTTCCAGCCATATAGCCGGTGTTCCGGATGCAACGGCAATAGCGCCAACGTTTAGAGCATCCTCAATATGTTTTTTTGTTTTTATAAGACCTCCTGCAATAACCGGAACTTCAATAGAATCGTTTATTTGCCGGATAATCTCAGGCATACGAGATGGCATTATTTCAACTAAGTCAGGTTGAATTTCTTTAATGACTTCAATAGATGAATTGACTGCATCTGTGTCAATTGCAAATATTCTTTTTACGGTAAGTAGTTTGTATTTTTTTGCTAATGTCACAATATTTTTTTTGGTGGTTATGATGCCTGCAGGCTTTACATATCTGGCAATAAAGTGTAATCCTTCATTGTTACAGTTCAATCCACCTATCATTTCTAAGTGTATGAATACTAATTTGTTAATGCTCTTAATATAGTCTACGTAGGTTTTTATGTTGGTAATGTTCCCTGTTAATAGAAACACCACTTTAGAATCTGTGCTCGTTAATTTGTCTATATGTTTTTCTTCTTTGACCACATTCACGATTTTTGTTTCTTTTAATACTTTAATAAATTTATCACCTGACAAATAACCACCCCTTTTTAAAAAAAAATACAAAACATCGGCTATCCTCTTCGAAAAGTAGAATGCTATGATTTGCATCTGTAAAATCTCCTGCATAATTGCTATTCACTTGATTGTAATTATAAAGATATAACATTAAGCTTTCGTTATTACTATATTAAATGTACATTAACTAATTTACCTATGAATGGCATCACATATGCCCATTTAAAAAAATCTCTAGTTTTTCAAGGTATTCGTGAGAATACATATTAATGCTTTGGATGTGCCCTGCTTTTTCTGAAAACCAAAATTGTGCATTAACATTTTTCTTAATGGCATCATAAATCTTTTCTGAATTAGCATAAGGTATGATTTTATCCTCCTTACCATGAATAAGAAAAATTGGTTTTTCTGAAATTTCTTTTACTGCTTCTATTGGAGAAATTTCATCAATGTTAACATCATATCTTTTTGCAATCAATCCGGCCGCTGCTTTGTTAAAAGGAAAATAGCGTAAAACAGAACAATAAGAAAATTCACCTGATTGATTTGTTTTATCACTTAGCTCACTCAGCAGATTATTGAAATCATTGGTTATAAATTTTTCTAAGTCGTTGAAAGGGCTGTCTGCGATCAGAGCATCTACTCTTACGTCCATTCCTGCAGCCTCAATGGCTGTTACAGCGCCCATAGAAAACCCAATAATTGCAATTTTTTCTCCTACTCCATCTCGTTGTTTCAAGTAATCAATGGCACCACACACATCGTATTTTTCAAAGTAACCAAAAGAAATCAAATTTCCTTCCGACAACCCTTGTCCTCTTAAATCGAAAGCAAGCACATTATAGCCCCGTGGTACAAAATATTTTACCAGAGTTTCAGTTCGTCCACTCATGAGTCTATTTTCATTAAATCCATGGACAACCACCAGTGTTTTGTTACTGGATTCTTTAGCAGAAAAAAAGGTCCCCTTTAAAATCAGGTCGTCTTTCTGACTTGTAAATGTTACTTCTTCAAATAAGTATTCATTTGGATTTAAAGATATATGGATTGGTTTTTCATTTTTGATATGGATTAATGAATTGGCAGCTTTATAGAAAACAAAAAAAACAATACTTGTTGATGTTAAAAGGATGATCATTACAAGTATTGAAAAACACTTTATAAAGCCATATTGTTTTTTGGTATTCCTCAACATACTATTCCTTACCTTACACTTTTTTAAAATTGGTATTATCAAATTCATGAATAGTATTTGTGTAAAGAAAGGTTTTATTCATTACGTGCTTTGAAAAGGCATTCAAAAAGCCAAACAAAGCCCTTTTTCAGGACTTTGTTCAGCGGCTTTCTTTTTACAGCCTGAATCTATATATTAAATTTGGAAGAAAAGACCTTTAGATTATGCTTGTTCAGCCAGCTTTTTGTATTGTTCATATTTCTCTTTTGCATCT
>JANQMT010000130.1:0-47500 GCA_028279945.1 Clostridia bacterium | reverse complement strand
TAATGTGAATTTATTCATTTTAGATATTTCTTGTAAATGCTCTAACGAAATAACATCACATACATGACTTAATATGTAATCGTGTATATGCTTAATATTACTTGATTTTGTAGCTATACTATCCAATACAAATTCATCACCAAACTCAATTAGCAATTCAATCAATATATTTTCTAACATATGGAGATCCTCTTCTATAAGAAGTAAATCAATAAATTCTAATAGTTTTTGTACCTTATTCCCTTGTATTTTTCTGGCTTTATTAAAACTGATTACATCTTTATAATAGTTGGGCTCAATAAATAGAATGTCATATGCCCAGTGTTTAATATCTTTTGGTGCACATCTATGTGTTGTCAGTGGTGGAATGATAACACCATCACCTTTTTCATAATGAATCATACTATCACTTAAAGATAAATCTGTTGAGCCTTCTAAAATATACCCTAATGAAAGTTCATTATGAACATGGGATTTATAGTCATATGGAGTATTTCTACACCGCTTTATTTCTACGCCTTTGATTATGCTTTTACTAAATTCTAAATATTTTTCTTCTCCAATTGAATTGGCATAATTTTTAGGTAACACTTTCACATTTAACCACTCTCCTCAACATAATTAATCTTTGATTATTTAGTAACATCCATAATCTTAGCTCAAAAAATAGTTTTATCGGAAAGGATTGGGGTCAGAAAGGATTGGGGTCAGGCTTGACAAATTGACATTATTATACTTAACCCTTAATATGTTTATATATTCTTAATTTTTCTTTTCCTGTTGTAAATACTTTTTCTCCATTATTGCCTCTCACCATCACATGATATAAGGCACCTTCATAATGTATCCTTGGTTTTCTTGACATTTTATCACCTAATTACTATTTTTCCTAATTTCATTCTTTGCTAGTCAATTTGTCAAGCCTGACCCCTTATTCCCCTTAAGTAGAAAAAACAAGGTTGGTTATATTTTCTAAGTTATATTATTCCTCTGATTCACTTATCCTATTTCACTTACACAATTATTAAGGGAAACACTGAAGTGGATTCCATCCAAAAATTTTATCAATGAAATTGTTGTTTCACAAAATTTTCTTAGTTCAGCATCAGTAGTTGGAGGTTCATCATTTACCACAGCAGCAGGATTTCCATGTGAAAACATATCTGTATATCTAATAAATAGATAGTCAAGCTTAGCCTTCCAATTACTTTTGTTGATTCCATCTACCTCAACTAAATTGTCAAATATAGTATCATCTTCATTTTTCACAGCCTCGAATAGTTCCCTCATACCTGGAGTAATACCATAATTATTGCCTTTTAAATAGCCAAATTTAAAACTTAAGAAGCTTTCTAATACTATCCTTACAGCATTTGGTGTTGATTTTTTCTCATCTTCAGTTAATGAATCATTATCAAGATATTTAATTAATAGTTGAAGCTTTGAGTAGTATAAAGTAGTAAAAAATGCTATTTCCTCTGGCAAATTAATAATTTCTGAACCACCATTATATCTTACTTTATAAACATTCATTTCTTGATGTTCTGGTCTCTTTCTTCTATTATAAAACTTAAGGAAATTGTTCATAATTCTAAGAAACTTAAAGCTATGGCTACTAATAAACATTTGTTTAATAGTCTCAAACTCTTTATAAATCATATTTGCTGTATTGAACATCCTATCCTCATCAATACTCGAAATTGGGTCATCTATGAAAACAATATAATCTTTATAATTTTCTTTGCCAACTTCATAGGACATTTTACTTAAAAAATATGCAAAAGCAAGTGTTGTTTTCTCACCTTCGCTTAATGAATGCTTTAACGAATTTTTCGATTTTCCTTCTGTGTAGACTACTGTTAATTGATTTTCAATTGATACTTTGAAATTTGAAATATTGAGTTTAATAAGATACTCATTAACCCTCTCTGATTCAACTTGTAGTTTACGAATTTCTTCATCAATCTTTCTTAAATTTTCTTCCTGTTCCGTTTGTTTTCTTATTTTCAGACTTTCAATTTCTTTTAACCTTACAATCGGTTCTTGTAGTTCTGTGTTCTTCGATACTTGTTCGCTAAACTTCTCGTAAAATAAACTTCTCAATTTGCTTTCAATTCTACCCGTTGATGTTCCACTTGCTATATAGTCACTAATAACACTTTTTGATTCAATAAATGAGGATAAGAAAATATTGTATGAGTCAAGTACCTCTACAGATTCTGATAAATCAGTCACTACTGAATATTTATAGTCTTTTAGCTTAGTATTAATATCGTTTTCAACGTTTTGAAAAAGCTTATCTATTTTTTCTGTATCACATTGTTCTATCTCAAAAATTTCTTTGTCAATCGCACCTTTATATTTAGAGATCAAGTTATTTAAAGTGACCTCATCTCTGTTACTCAATCGCTTTCTGTCCACTTTAATAACTTCCAAATGCTGTTCCAATTTTAGCTGTAGTTCTTTAAGGCTTTCATCAAAGTACCCTTGATAATCAGTTATTATTGCATCAATTCTCGATTCAATATTTGAATCACATAGTGGGCACTGCAAATTATCGTTCTCTTTTGTTGATATTAGAAGTTTCAAACCATCTTCAAACCAACTAGTAGCATTCCCAATAATTTTTTTAGTATTTTGGTTCTTGATTTTTCCTATTATTTTCTGCTGTGCTACAATTTTTATCTCAGTATTTACATCATCGTATATTTCTTTAATAACTGAACTTAGTTTGTCTTTTTTCAATCCATTAAGTAGTCGAAGGTCATTATTGAAATCATCTCTTTGTGATAATTCTAATTCTTTAATATGTTTGTCAATATCCTTTTGGATAGTATTTTTCTCTCGAAAACTAGAGTTGTAATTATTTTCTGGCTTAACTAGATTCTTACCTTTTAATGATTTTTGGGAATTCCACTCATCTCTGATGGATTTTGATACACCTTCAATTCTAGCAGATAAATCAATACTCTCTTTTTTTAAACCTTCTTTTTCCGTTTTGCCTATCTCTCTTGAAAGTTCTTTATTTCTTTCCTTTAATTTTTTAATATTAGGAGATTCAATTCTTGTAACTGCATTATCATTTGTACTAAATCTTCGTGTATTCATCGAATTCCCATCATATAGATAATTAGAGACAAACAAGGAATTAAATACATAGATTTTTTCACTGAGAAAACTACCTTTTTTCAATTTTGTCGAATTACCATTTAATTCAAAATCAACTACTGACTGACCGTCGAATAAATTGTCATAAATATCTATTTTAATGTCTTGGTCTTCTATTTCACTGCACAAGGATACAAGTTTTGACAAAACAGTCTTGCCTGAACCATTTTCACCATACATAATATTAAATCTCTTAAATTCATTAATACTCGTTCCTTCAAAATCTTTATATGATGCAATGTTTTTAATTCTGTTTATTTTCTTTATCAAAATTAGCCCCCCCTTAATCATTATCACACTATTTTCCAAGGTTTAACAATATTATACATTAAACTATAATGTAAAAGTATATGTAAGAGTAAAAAACGTCCTATTAAAATCTACGGTATGAACCGTATTACTTTACAACAGGACATTGTATTTATAGCAAACTTTGAAATTTTAACGTTTTGATGACTTTATTTACTCATGTATGATAAGGTTCATTCTTAAAAATCATATTAATACCTTATTGGAATATTCGATTGAGTCAAGGTAATATTTTCATTGTAATTGTTTTCTTTTAGTAGCCTTTTTAATGCCAGCTTTGATAAAGGTCTATCTAGCATAGGTGCTGTCATTATAGAATCTATTGTGTTCTCAGGATTTATATCTACTTCACAATATGGACAAAATATTCCTTCTTTAATGCTAAAGCCATTTCTAATCTGCTTTTTTCCTAAATCATGGTTTAAAGGTAACTTTATAATAAATCTAAATTCTTTTTCATTTTTGAATGCATTATCTTTAAAAAACAATCTAAAATTTTGCAAATAATATAGTAAATCGCCGAATATATCTTGTTGAGCTAAGTCATTATCTTGGTAATCAAAGCTATCACTTATATTTTGTATCTTTAAAGCTGTATCAATAATTGATTTTTTAATTAATTTCTCTTTTGAGTTATTGTTATATATAATTTTACCATAAAATATTTCTACATCTTTTCCTAAGCTTAAAAAACAATCTAATAGGTTTTCAATAGTCATTTCCATTCGATATCCCTGAAAACTCCCATTCTTCACATAATAATTCCACATATTTAGCGAATCTTTAGCTAAGGATGTACAAAATATATAGTATCTATTTTGTGTTAATTTAAACTTCAATTTATCAGAAATTTCATCTACTTTTACTTCTTCATATTCATAATCTTTTTTCAATAAATTCAATAGCCGATCTACAAAGTCAACATCATATTTTTTTTCTTGCTTCAAATTATTATACACTTTATCTAATAGGTCTATAATATGGGTATATTCCGATCTATCGTTCATAAATTGACAATCTGTAAATCTTATAGATTTTGAATTGATAATACCTAATAATCCTTCAGGAGAAGTATAGTGATAAACGCTTTTCCTCAAATCTAATTTATTTTCTTTATTGTTATTAAAACACTTTGCATTCATCTCTTCATATTTTTCCATTTTAGCTCCTCTACTTTAATTTTACATATGTTTAAATTTACAAATAAAACCATATCTCAATTGTACATGCACTGTTACCTATATCCAATAGTATTTTACAATTTATCTCATTTTTTTCAGAGGCTATAGTAAAAAAGTGGTTAATACATTATTCTACTTTTTACTTTTCTCAAACTAATTTTCGAACAAAATAGGCGAAGTCTTTAAGCCTTTATTGACCAAAACCTCACCTTTTCCTATCCAGCACCAATGAATTTTTATTCAAACCTAATGAATATTTCTCCCTGATCTCTAACTCTAAAATCCCCTTTTCACCCTGTCATCTCTCAAATCCCCCTATGTCATCTATATTTTTGTCCATTTTAAAGGGGCAAAAAACGGCCTTTTTCAGTCAATTTTTCGCCCCAAAATCGCCTTCAAACCACAGCATGTTGTGGTCAAATTCTACTTTTCTTCACCAGAACCACATTTCGTCATCAGAATTACAGACTCCGCAGTAGAGTCCAGCCAGCCGCTTCGCTTACTGGGGACTCCTTGCATGAGACGTACATCTGCTACTTCGTTAGCAGTGTTACGGCTTCAACGTGCATGGTGTGGGGGAACATATCTACCGGTTGCACTTCTTGGGTTTTGTAGCCTTTTTTGCTTAGGTATTTTAGGTCTCTTGCTAGGGTGGATGGGTTGCAGGAGATGTAGACTATTGAATTTGGCTGCATATCGGCTATCGTCGATAGGAGGATTTCGTCACAGCCTTTTCTTGGGGGGTCTACTACTACGACGTCTGCTTGGGCGCCTTGCTTGTAGAGTTTTGGTACGATGTCTTCTGCTTTTCCTGCATGGAATTCTACGTTGTCGATTTGATTTTGTTTTGCATTTTTTTGTGCATCTTTTACGGCTTCTTGTACGATTTCCACACCGATCACCTTTTTAGCTTTCTGTGCCAGAAATAGTGTTATGGTTCCTATACCACAATACAGGTCAAAGACGGTTTCTTCGCCTGTTAGGTTAGCATATTCCAGTGCTTTCTCATAGAGTTTTTCTGTTTGTATAGGATTGACTTGGTAAAAAGATTGGGGTGAGATATTGAATGCTATATCTTTTATTTTATCTGTTATGGTAGGTTTACCGTAAAGCGTTATGTTTTTAGGTCCAAGTATCACGTTGCTTTTTTTAGTGTTGATATTTTGTATTAAGCTGGTGATAAACGGCATTTCTTTTATTATGTCATGAATAAATGCCTCTTTGTTTGGTAGTTCTTTTCCGTTGGTAACCAGTATGAGCATCATTTCTTCTGTCGCATACGCGACTTTAGTAATGATATGCCTTAGATTGCCTTTGCCTGTTTTTTCATTATATATCGTAATGTTATGCTTTTTTATAATGGCTTTTATTTTTTGAAGTATTACATCACTGGTTTCATGTTGAATTTGGCAAGCATCACAGGGTACAATTTCGTGACTTTTGGTCATGTAGAAACCTAATTGGATTTCTTTGTTTTTATAGCCAATAGGAAACTGCCCTTTATTTCGGTATCTAAAGGGTTCTTCCATGCCTATCACATCATGGACTTTTATATCACTTAGTCCACCGATGCGTTCCAGGTTATCTTTTACGATTTTTTTCTTAAGCTCTAGTTGTTTTTCATATTGGATATTCTGTATTTGACAGCCGCCGCATTGTGAAGCTATAGAACATTTGGGTGTTGTTCTGTAAGGTGAATGTTCTATATATTTTATGACTTTGCCCATACCATAGTTTTTCTTTAGGGCGATAATTTTCACTTCTACCTTATCGCCGATAACCGATTTATCAACAAATATCGTAAAGTTATTGATCCTTCCTATGCCTTCGCCGCTGTGCCCCATATCTTGGATGGTTAGTGTATATGTATTATTTAATTTAATGTTGCTTTTCATTTGCTTCTCCTGATATATCGTTTATTTGTGATAAAGAAAGTCTACTTTTTCTCTTTCCAATTCCACCATTTTAAGAGTTCCGGTTCATATTGATCATTTTCTGCATAATATACCGCACATCTAAAAACATACAACATACACCGGTCTAAGTGATTGCCTTGTAAGGAAGAAAGTAAGTCATACATTTCGTCTGGATTTTTTCCTTTTAAATCTTCTATTTTATATACGCCAAGCTTATGCATATCTCGCATGATGCTTTTTCCGACACCCGGAATCGTTAACAATTCATCTTTCTTTCCCTTAGTCATTATCATCTCATCTTTCTTAATTATTATTTCTGAATATATAGCTTATCGTTATCCATTATACCCATAGTTTTTGAGATAAGTTGATATAGTATTCATGGGGATTATCCTCTTTTACAAAAAGTATTTCTCAACAATCCAAGCAACCCCATCCTCTTGATTGGTTTTCGTCTCTTCATTTGCAATCTTTTTAACTGCCGGTATGGCATTACCCATTGCAACACCTAAGCCTGCATATTCAATCATATGGATATCATTGTCGGAATCCCCAATACATATTATCTCTTCTCTTTGGAAACCATAAATTTTCTGAATAGCCTCAACCCCTAAAGCCTTGTTACATTCTTTATCTAAAATTTCTACACAAAATGGTAAAGGTTGAACAATCAAATATTTCTCCGTTATCTCTTTTGGAAAACGCCATAATTCAGATAAAAGATTGGGATTAAAGCTTTGCTTATCTCTGATAAGCGTACTTTCAGGCTTTATGGTTGGAAAAAAATTAATGATTTCATCCCGAATCTCATTTCCTTCATTAATGAGATTCACTTTGAAAACCTCTAACTCTGGGTCCAGTTGATGAAAATCAATACTGCCTAGCACTGTATTATTTGCAATTGCATCATATTTACTAAAAAGATTGTCATGATGAGTTAGAATGTCTTTCGTGGTGTAGGCACTCATATCCAGGTCATGCTCTTCACAAAACCGGAACATCATCTTTAAATCTTCATGTGCAATGGGATATTTGTGTATGATATCACGGCTTTTATTATTTAAAGCTAATGCTCCACAACAGGCAACCGTATAGTTCCCTTCTTCTAATAGCTCAAGTTCTTCCAAAAACGGAATAACACCTTCAAAAGATCTTCCCGTTGCCAAAACAACCTTAATCCCTTTATGAACAGCCTTTTTAACAGCCTCTTTATTTCTACTTGATATTCTCATCTCTTCATTCAATAATGTTCCATCCATATCCAATACTAGCATCTTATACATGTTTTTTTCCTTTCCATCAAATCGTATCACGACTTTGTTCTTCAACAATCAAATATACAACTATTATAGTTATAAAATATCATATTCCAATAAAAAAGTAATTATTTCATTCATTATTCATTCACATTTTTTGAAATATATGATCCATCATTTGTCATGATTACACATTAAAATGACTCGTCTTATTTATTAATTCGCACATAAAAAAAGACCATCAATGAGATCGGCCTTTATTCATGTATTCTTTTATTCTCTTTTTAAATCATATACAGCAACTTCAAGTTATCAGTTATCCAATAACCTCACAACAATTAAGTTTCGGCATCATCCATATCTACTTATGCATATATTGTTTAAGCAATTGATCTTTTATATCCCATAGTTTTTGAGATAAGTCTACATAATATTCGTGTGGATTTTCAAATCGAAGTACTTCTTCCCATAGTGTATTGATTTGCTCTTTGCAGTAATTTCTTATGGCTTCCAGATCCGGACTCTTATCAACACATTGTCCTTTTTCAAAGATTGGGATCAATAGTTTTCTTGCATAGAAATTAGACACTGTCTTTCGCTTCCATGTATGATCCGGGTCAAATAATTCATATGGTTTTGTTTCATCAATCTCTTCATCATGGATGGTAATAACATCCGCTATGGCTTTATTGCTTGATTTATCATATAGCCGCCATACTTGTTTAAAACCTGGATTGGTGATCTTTTCTACGTTTTCGCTGAGTTTAATTCTGGGCGCAATATTTCCGTTTTCTTCTTCCACTGCCGCCAATTTATAGACACCTCCAAAAACAGGGTCAGATTTTGATGTAATTAACCTTTCTCCTACCCCGAATGCATCTATTTTAGCCCCTTGTATGAATAAGCCTCGGATAATGTTTTCATCTAAAGAGTTGGAAGCTACAATTTTGCAGTCGGAGAAGCCTGCATAGTCCAGCATTTTTCTTGCTTCCTTGGATAAATATGTAATGTCCCCACTGTCTATTCGGATTCCTTTAGGTCGATATCCTTTTGAAATTATTTCTTCATTGAATATTTTTATGGCATTGGGAACACCGGATTTCAATACGTTGTAGGTGTCAACCAATAAAGTACAATTATCCGGATAAGTTTGTGCATACGCTCTAAAGGCATCCAGTTCTGTGGGAAACATCTGTATCCAGCTATGTGCCATAGTGCCGGATGCAGGAATCTTAAAGTCTCGGTCGGCTAATGTACATGCTGTACCCATGCATCCGCCAATATATGCGGCTCTGGCGCCATAAATAGCACCATTAGAGCCTTGTGCTCTTCTGGAACCGAATTCCATAACAGCTCTTCCTCTTGCTGCTCGTACGATTCGGTTTGCTTTAGTGGCAATTAAGCTTTGATGATTAATGGTCAGCAGTATCATGGTCTCAATAAGCTGTGCTTGAATGACCGGTCCTCTAACCACTATAATGGGTTCATTTGGGAATATAGGCGTTCCCTCAGGAATTGCCCATACATCACAAGTAAATTTAAAGTTTCTTAGATAATCTAAAAACTCATCTTCAAATATATTTTTACTTCTCAGATACGCTATGTCTTCTTCATCAAATGCAAGGTTTTGCAGATATTGTATCAACTGTTCTACACCTGCCATAATGGCAAATCCACCATCATCAGGTATCTTCCTGAAGAACATATCAAAATATGCCACTCTATCTTGAAATCCATTTTTTAAATAGCCATTGGCCATGGTCAGCTCATAAAAATCGGTGAGCATGGTTAGATTGTTTTCGTTCACTGGTACGACTCCCTTTCTAAGCTTGTCTACAATTTATTACAACTTCTACTCCGTTAATCATCATATTATATAGTGCCATCGTATTAACCAAATCTCCATTATGTACACCAAAATCATAAGTCTCAACCATATTCATAGGAACAATGACCCTGGATTTTCTGTTTTTCATATTGAACCATGTCTTTAAAGTAATAGCGAATTGTTGAATACATATGTCTGTACAGTCTCCAGTAATAATAAAAGTATCTTTGTCTATATTTTGCTCAAGCCATTCCTGAAATGCCTCTTCCAAGAAGCCGTTTGTAGAGTTTTTAGGAATGAGCTTATAGCCTCCTATGTTTTTAATTTCATCTACAATTTCAGCTTCAGAAGTGCCTTTCAGACAATGTGGCGGATAAGCGTCAAACTCCGGCGATTCTTGAGTATGATAATCACAAAATGCAAGTTTTTCAATACCAAGCCCATCACATGCTTTGGATAAGCAGGCAATTTCCGGGATGATGGATTCTATGCGCTCACTTTTTAAAGCACCTTCTCTCACAAATCCATTAATGACGTCTACAATTACCAATACCGTTTTTTTACTTTCACAATCTTTTATATCCAGTTCTTTAAGCTCATTAAGCGTATCGTAAATTTCACTTAACGCTTTTGAACAATTTTCTAAAAAATTTTTTTTATCAGGAAGCTTCATAATTATTCCCCCTCGTTTTGGTTGAACAATGGTCGAACAGTGGTTGAACGATCGTTCCACTATTGTTTCACTATTTGGCTTTAAGTTTTCATAACTTACTTTACACTACCTTTTATATAGACGTTATGTAAGCATTTCAACTATTTTATTATACCACAGGATAATCTTTTTACTTACAAGGTATTGAACAAACTTTTACAAATAAATATAGGCGTATGCGCTGCGCCCTATTCTGAGAGACAGCCTACGCCCATGGATAATTTTCACTTTTTTGCTTCTTAATGCTATACCATTTGGTCAATAGGGCAATCCGATGAATCAGTAAGTGCCTTAACATTTCTACGAAAGCGATCGTATCTTAAGGACAAGTAGTCAAGAAAATCGTCGCCGTTATAGTGTCTAACTAAGGACCATACGGTCCAGAGTAAGTCTTGTGCCACCATATAATATTTTATCTTTAATATTTCTTCTGCTCCCGGTACTTCACCATAATATTCCAAAATCAATTCTTGAATGGCTTCCTTTGTCAGTCTAGACTCAACAATATACGCAGCTACATCCCAGCTTGGATCGTTCATGCCGGCATATTCCCAATCTATAAGATAAGCTTTGCCATTGCCATGAACGATAAAGTTTTCAGGCACTGTATCGTTATGACATGGAACAAAAATTGTATTTTTAATATTTTCTTCCTCAAAATCAAGAAGTAGTTTTTTCAATGGCGCATAGTCAAAGAAAAAGTCACCGTTAAGCTCTTTAACGATCTGTTCATACTTATGCAACTCTGTTTGCCAATCAAAAGTATTAGGAAAAGGCTTTGGGCTTAAGTGGATTTTTTTCATCAAATCAGAAACAGCCTTCAGGTTTGTAGGACTGCATGGGTTGGCTTGAGCAATATTCTTGCTGTCTTGAATGTATATACTAATTTTAATTCCGCTGATCTCATCAAAATAAATACATTCAGAATTCAGACCAAGCTCCGAAGCAATTTGATTATTGACTTTTTCTACTTTTCTATCAATCATATGATTGGTCATGCCGCCTGGCTGTCGAACAACATATTCAGTTCCCTTGATATTCATAATGTAGTTGTAATTGGTTAGTCCTCCCGCAAAACGGGATTTGTCATATATAATGCTGTCATCGTTAAAAACGAGACGCAGTTTTTTTTGTACTAATTCTTCTATTTTCATTAATAATTCCACCATACATAGTTCAATTTATTGCTTTGTCTAAAAAAACGGCAGACAAGCTTGCCGATATAAAATAAAACTTGGATCAAAAAAGCTAATTATAACTCTAAGATCCAATTTGATAATTTATTATAGCAAGAATAAACCAGAGAATCAATATATAGCTTTCTATCTTTGTCAGGCTCAGTCTATCACGCAAATTCTTCATTGTAAAGGGGATTTTAGTAGAATAAATGTTAAAAATACTATGTTTAAAAAGTAATAATTGTACTTTTATAAAAAGGAAGAACATAAAAATTCCAAAAGATAAATAGCTTTTGTTCAAGAAAAAAGGAAATAGTGCAATATCGGTTTTAATCCAACTACATTTATACTACAACAATATGGTTAATGTTCAACAAAGTGATTGCTATGTATGATATAATAAATACTCAATGATTATACGATTATTTAAAGAAATTATAAATAAATATATTAAAATGTCTAGAATGTTTTGGACAGAATTGATTTTTACATTGACTTTAAAAAATGGGAGGTCATTACCATCGAAGATAAATTCACACTAAAATCTAAAGTTTTTTTTAACAATCAGTCATTACAGTACTTAAAACAGATTCCCGGCTCCCGGGCATTTATTGTATCGGATTCTATCATGGAAGAACTGGGGTATCTTCAAAAAACCATAGAATATTTAAAGGAAGCAGGAATAAGTTCTGTTGTTTTTTCTGAAATACGCCCTGACCCTGATGTTAAAATCGTTGCAAATGGAATGAAAATGTATGAAGAAAGTAATGCAGACGTCATTGTAGCTATAGGCGGAGGCTCTGCAATAGATGCTGCTAAAGGCATCCTGTATTTTGCGTGGAAACTAAAAGATGAAGCAGAAAAGAAACCGCTATTTATTGCAATCCCCTCTACAAGCGGGACAGGCTCGGAAGTAACTAATTTTTCCGTTATCACTTCTGTTGATGGAGAAAAGGTCTGTATCGTAGATGATCTTATCGCACCAGACATTGCTATACTGGATTCTACCTGTATTCAGCATGTTCCTCAACGTGTTGTTGCGGATACCGGCATAGATGTTTTGGTTCATGCCATCGAGGCATATGTTTCAACAAAAGCAACTGACTTTACAGATGCTCTTGCTGAAAAAGCAGTCAAACTAATCTTTGAAAATCTTGAGAAAATCTACAAAGATGTGAATGATTCCCATGCAAGAGATCGTGTTTTAAACGCTTCTTGTATGGCAGGAATGGCATTTACTAATGCCAATTTAGGTATTAATCACAGTTTGGCTCATGCCTTAGGCGCAACTTTTCACATTCCTCACGGCCGCTCTAATGCGCTTATGCTAAACGCAGTTATGAAATACAACTCCGATTTAGGAGGAAGTGCTGACGGATATGCTGCAGAAAAATATGCAAAGCTGGCAAATGTTCTGCAACTCCCAGCTCGAACTCGCCGTGAAGGAACTGTTAATTTCATACAAGCTGTAAACAAATTAAAAAAATCTTTGGGAATCGAAGAAAATATCAAAGCCCTTGGAATTGATCAAACCGAGTTTGAAAATGCACTGGATCATATGACAAAAAGGGCGCTGCTTGATCCGTGCACGCCTTCTAATCCGATACAACCTTCTAAAGAAGCATTGATTGATATTTATAAAAAATCTTATTAAAAAAACGTCTGAAACAACAAAAACCTTTACTCTAGCCTCGCTCAGAACGTACTGAACGGGGCTTTGAATTTGACACCTATCATTTAACGATCATTCACTTATTCAGCAATCCAGAAATTGGACTACTGACTTGGGCTCTTACGTTGGAATAAAAGGAATCTTGTCTGCTCAAAACAGCCCAATAACACAAGACAAGCTGTTTACTTTTATACCATAATATATTACAATTAAATGAAATATTAGCTGATTTTTAAGGGGCTTGACAGTCGACAACTCAATAATTTTTCTTTATTTTATTAAATTATATAGCTGAAAAAGGTGTACTGAAAGCATGAATAAAACCTATAATCCGCTTAAAAAATTAATAGCTTCCAATTTATATTCCCGTTATAGTGGTATTTTATCATTATCCGATAATATTTCCCTATTTTTGATAGATCCAGGGGGTAATATTTTTCTCGAATTTATTCCATCCCCTGATTTTTGTACCCATGTATGTCAAGAAAGGGAAAATCGGGTATGCCCCGACTACCTATCTCGATTTAAATCGGGGGAGGAAGGAACTTTTGTTTGCCAATATGGCCTTGAAAACATTCTTTTGCCCATTACGGTGCATGATGAGACCTTGGGATACATAGCCGGTATGCGTGTATACTCACAGGATACCGAATATCAAAAGTACATGATAGATGCTCATTCCCTCAAAATTGATAAAAGTCGTGAATTGGAGTTTATTGCAAAATCCATATCTTCTCTTAAAATCGTAGAATCAAATAAAATTAAAATACATGAGCAGTTGTGCAGCCATATTGCTAAGAATATTTCTCTTGACTTATCAGAAACGCTTAGCCAAGAAGATCCAAATGCAGCAAGGCTGTCTATTGAAAAAGAAATACTGGAGAAAAAAATCATCGACCTGGAAGCTAAAAACATGTCTTTGGTAATCAATCCACATTTTTTGTTTAATACCTTAAACTGTATCGCACGCATTGCCTATTTTGAACATTCCCATACAACAGAGGAATTGATCTATTGCCTTTCTGATTTGCTGCGATATAACTTAAAACAAGAAGATCAGCTTCACACCATTGGCTCTGAAATAGATAATATTGAGAAATATCTGTATATCCATAAAGTAAGATTTAAAAATCGTCTAGATTATGACATTGACGTATCGGATGATATTAAGTCTTACAGAATAACCAACATGGTCATCCAGCCTATAGTTGAAAACGCTCTTATTCATGGCATCACGCCAAAACGAGATGGCGGCAAAATCAGTATTTTCGCAGAGAAATATGGAAAAAAAATTGTTATTTCCATTATGGATAATGGGACCGGTTTCCCAAAAGACGTTTTGGAAAACATACAACATTCTGAAAACAACTCGGGTTTAGGGTTTCGAAGTACGGACAAACGTTTAAAGCGACATTACGGTGAACAATATGGATTGGACATCGTAAAATCTGACTTCAGCGGAAGTACCGTAACCATTACGATTCCCACCCAGCCTATGGGGAGGTAATAGCGATGTGCACAGTCTTGATCGTAGAAGATGAAATGCTTGAACAAGAATTCCTCAGGACAATCGTACAAGATGAACTTTGTCCGGAAGACACTTTATTAACTTGTGAAAGCGGAATTCAGGCCGTTAAGCTGGCCAAGCAGCATCGACCGGATATTATCATAATGGATGTGCTGATTCCTGAAATGGATGGTCTAACGGCTATTGAAGAAACCAGAAAGTTTTTATCCGATGCATGCATCACTGTTTTGTCCGCCTATTCAGATTTTTCCTATGCACAGAAAGCAATCAGTCTTCGGGTTTTTGAATATCTTTTAAAACCCATTAAGCCTAACGATTTTAAAGAGATTTTTAGAAAAATGTTGAATTCGGTTGCCCAGGCCAATATGCCAATTGAAGAAAAGGCTGAAGTAACATTCATAGAACCTAAGGAAGACCGTCAATATTTTATCCAGGAATCATTAAAATATATTCAAGAACATTTCAAAGAAAAATTGACCTTAGGAATGGTTGCATCCAAAGTATTTATAAATCCTAAATATTTCAGTCATGTTTTTAAAAAAGAGATGGGCGTAACCTTTACAGAATACGTCATGAATCTTAAAATCCAGCATGCGTGCAAATTGTTAGAAACAACCAATTATCCTGCTTACAGGATTTCAATAGAATGTGGGTTCTCCGACCCGTCATATTTCAATCGAGTATTCTGCGCTCAGAAGAATATGACGCCTCAATCTTATAGAAAATATGCCTACGCATCCAAATTAAAGGATTCAATTTGTTAGATAAAAAAACAGACACGTTGTCTCACGTGTCTGTTTTCATTCTATTCATTATTTTTCAGTTTCTTTAGCAGCACCCTTTGGCATAATGCCTTCAACTTCAGCATGTGGACGAGGGATAACGTGAACTGAGATCAGTTCTCCAACGCGTTGAGCAGCAGCAGCACCGGCATCCGTAGCAGCCTTAACCGCACCTACGTCACCTCTTACCATTACGGTTACTAATCCACCACCAACATGCTCTTTACCAATTAGGTAAACATTTGCAGCCTTAACCATTGCGTCTGCAGCTTCTATTGAGCCAACTAAACCTTTTGTTTCGATCATTCCTAATGCATCAAATTTCATTTTTAAGTCCTCCTAAGAATTTATTTTATTATACTAATTTTTGATAACGAATTAATATTCATAGCATTTGCTTCTTCTGTATCGATATGACACTCAAGAGCAGATGCATCATTAGCCCTAACGGCAACATTGTTATAAACACCGCCGCGCTCACCATTAACTTGAATAGAAACTATTTGTCCATCATAGACACCTAAACGCTGCGCATCTTGTGGTGTCATATGAATATGCCTTTGTGCAATAATCAGACCCTCTGTTGTCTGTACAGATCCCTTTTGACCTATTATTGCAACCCCTGGTGTCCCCTGCAAATCACCTGACAGTCTTGTTTGTGATACGATACCAAGCTTGAAGCCGTCGCCTGCTAGAATTTCTACCTGTGTCTTACTGCGTACCGGACCAAGAATTCGAACTTTTTCAATGGCACCTTTTGGACCACATATGGTTACGGTTTCCTTGCAAGCATATTGTCCCGGCTGTGATAAGTCTTTCATCTTAGTCAGCTGATATCCTTCGCCAAACAAAATGTCCATATCTGCCTGTGAAAGGTGAAGGTGTCGATTGGAAACCCCTACGGGTATCTCAGAAGCATCATCTTCTATTTCTGTGGAATTCAAATTTGCTTCAACAGCCTCCAACAACAGTTTCAACACGCTTTCAACTTTGTCCATTATTGGGCCTCCTTCATTGCTTCTATAATGCCGTTGATCAACTTTAGCAACGGTTCATTATTACTGCTATTGTTCGATGCAGATGAAGCAATGTTACGACAGCTGTTTCCTACACTGCCATTAGATAGTTCAGGATAATTGAAAGTTGGATCATTTTCAGCTACCGTACTGGAATCCTTAGTGCCGTAAGCCACTCTTTTAATATTAATCAGATGAATGGGACTAACATTTTCAGAAACAGAGCTTCCGCCCCAGGTTCCACATCCTAGTGTAAATGAAGGCATGAGTCCGGTAGTTGCACCAACAGCACCTTGTGTACTGCCAGTGTTAACCAATATACGTGAAGATGGTTTTGCAGCAAACTTCATCACCATTTCATTATCTTCTGTATGAATGCTCATACTATGTCCAATACCGTTTTGAAGCAGCTTAATGCACAGTTCACATGCTTCTTGCCAATCTTTTACCGTATAAAAAGCCAGTACGGATGTGAGCTTTTCGTAAGACAGCGGATATTCAGACCCAACGCCTTGCTGTTCACCTATCAGGACTTTAGTTCCCTCTGGAATTGAAAATCCTGCAGCACTTGCAATAACTTGTGGTGATCTTCCTACAAACTTGGCATTCATTGCATGCCCGTTTTTAAATAATAAAGCACAAACTTTTGCAGTTTCTTCTGCACTCATAAAATAGCCGCCTTGGGCTTTGAATTCAGCCTCCACCTGATCTCGGCTGCATTCTTCAACAATAACAGATTGTTCAGATGCACAAATTGTTCCATAATCAAAAGTCTTGCTGGCTAAAATATTATCAACAGCTTTTTGAACATTTGCAGTTCTCTCAATATAAGCCGGACAATTACCTGCGCCAACACCTAAAGCAGGTTTGCCTGCACTGTATGAGGCCTTTACCATTCCAGGTCCTCCAGTTGCAATGATCATGTTAACTTTTTTACTTTCCATTAACGTATTGGTTGCATCTAGTGTAGGCATTGAAATGCAGCCGATAATATTAGCCGGAGCACCTGCAGCTACCGCTGCCTTATGCATTATTCTGGCTGCCTCCATAGTGCATTTTGCAGCAGAAGGATGCGGCGAAAATACAATCGCATTGCGTGATTTAATTGCAATGATTGATTTAAAAATTGTAGTGGAGGTTGGATTTGTAGAAGGTACAATACCCATAATTAGACCCACCGGCTCTGCAATGTCAATTACTTTTGCATCAACATCTTCTTTGATCACGCCGCTGGTTTTCATATCTTTGATGGCATCGTACAAGATAACAGAAGCAATATGATTTTTATAAGTCTTATCCTCAACTTTACCAAAACCTGTTTCTTCAACAGCCATCTCAGCTAATCTCACTGCATTTTCCCTAGCTGCTCTAACCATGTTGCATAAGATTTTATCAATTTGGTCTTCAGAGTAGCTTGCAACTTGATTAGCCGCAGTTTTAGCTAAGCTTGCCAGATCTCTTGCGTCTTGAATAGAGCGTAAATCTTTATCAAAATTCTCCAAGTTATAACGCCTCCCTTCCTATTTTTTATAATTTTATAGTTGTTATCACTTCTTTAATCTTCACCGTAGTATTGTCTAAACCCTTCTATCAGTTTTTGCTTATTTGCTTTTGAAACTTGTCTTCCTGAAATTCCAAATTCTTTATATTCACGAGCTAGGTTTCTAAGTTTTACCACTTTTAGCTTGTTTAATTTTACAATAGTTCCTTCCAAGCCATATTCCGGTATCATCTTATCCACAGCTGCTTTATTCAGCTCGCCTAGGTTCTCGACTATATCTTCTTTGGGATTAACAGGATTCTCTACCATCTCCTCCTTAGAGTCAATAGGGTTATCTACTATTTCTTCTCCGGATTCTACGGGTTCCTCTGATATTTCATCTCTTGAATCCACAGCATTTTCTACGGTATCTTCATTAAGATCATAATGATTCACTACAGTGCCTTCTGCATCATCTTCTTTATCAGGTTCTGCTTTTTCCGACGTAACAGTTGGTATTTCAATATTTTTTAGGGATGTTACTGTTACCATCACGTCTTCCAATTCTTGGTGTGGACGGGGAATAACATGTTGCGAAATCAGTAATGCGCTATTTAATTGTTTAACTGCTGCCTCACCAGCTTCTACAGCTGCTTTAACCGCACCTACATCACCAGTTACAGCAATCGAAACAAGTCCTCCACCTACAAGTGTTTTTTCTACGAGTCTGACATTTGCTGCTTTGAGCATGGCATCAGCACTCTCAACAGCCGCAATGAGACCTCTTGTTTCGATTAAGCCAAGTGCTTGCATTTTTTACCTCCTTTATGACCTAACAGCCATCTAATAAGTAGCATAAAATGCTTTCATCTTATTAGGTGAGCCAAATGATACTTTAACGCCTTTAGGGAAGAATACTGAGTCACCAGGATTTACAGTATATGCCTTTCCATCCACTGTTACGGTCAATGTACCTTCCACAATGTGGTAAAGTTCTTCACAAGCTACATCCCAATCGAAGGTACAACCTTCAATTGTAATAAATCCTGCATTCATTGAACAACCATCATCGGCATTCATAATTTCCTGATAAAATACTTTATCGGAAGGGTTTCCTGTATCAAGCATTTCATATTTTACTGAATTCCCGCGGACTATCTTCAATCCGCAACTGTCTTTTTCAGCCATATAAGGTGCATCAGCAACAGATTCAAATACTCCTTTTAAAAGGCCTTTTTCCATCATTGCCTTAAGCGCTTTATAGATCATATCGCTGTCGATTCCGCTATCACAAGCTTTTGTCATGTCATGATTTTCACTGCAATTATCCGATTTAACAGAAAACTCTATTCCGCAGGCTTTTGCGATATCTTTAGCTGACGGCGTAATAATTGTATTGTCCTCAATATAGAACACTTTCTTTCCTTGCTTTTTCAAAGCCTCAACATCTTCAGCACAAACCAATTTTTTCATACCTTCACCCCCTTTCATTATTTAATGACAAAATTAACCATTTATTTTCTATTTAAAGTAGATTAGAACAAACTTGGTAATAGTCTGTCAGATGGTGAAGGGATCACCTCTGCGTTAACTAACAGACCTTTTTCTTTTGCAATTTCTTTCCCAATATCAATACCTGTTTCTACTGCAGCTACATCACCGGTAAAAGTGAAGAACGCTTTACCACCCATTCCGTTTCCTAACCTGAGCTCTAGAGGTTGTAAATTTGCAGCTTTCAGTATTTCATCAGCAGCGATGATCATGGTTGCCAGTGAGAAAAATTCTATAATTCCTAAAGCCTGTATTGGATCAGGCATGGTTGCTCCTGTAATGGCTGGAAAAACTGCAGGACTGACATTGGGTATAACGATAGAATCAACCAGATATTCTTCAGCTAATCTTTCGCCTATGCCCACTGAATCCTGAACTGCTGCAACATCGCCATGCACAATAGCAACGTATTTTCCAGGACAAGCAGAGGATGCTGTTACGATTTCCACATCTGAAATTTTCACCATCTGATCTGCCGCATAGATACCTCTTGAAATACTTGTAAATTCAACCATTCCGATTGCATTGGCCATATCAGTCCCTCCTTATAGCTACAAAACTATTTTCACATGCTATAACGGTTCCGGAAATGCTTGCATGAATTGGCGCCCCTAAACTCTCATCAGGAATTTTACCGATGATCTGCCCCGCCTCAACTCTATCACCAACTGAAACAACAGGGATTGCAGGTGCTCCTACATGCTGACTTGTTGCTATATGTACCAAATCAGGTTTTAGTTCCTTTTCAGTCATTGGGGCTGACCTATCAAGATGGTACAAACCTAATCTTGCAATAAGACGTTTAGTTGGAAGTAAACGATATTCACGAATTTTACGGGCAGCAAGCTCTTTTTTAGATGGCCGGTACCGGATGTTTTGTTCTATCAATTGCTGTTTTAAAAAAAGATTTGCAGCCTTAGGATAAAGTCCCGCCGGGCATGAGAACAATTCGCATAAATTACACTGACTGCAAAGGTATGAAATTTTTTGTTGTTCGGTATCAGCCAATGAGTAGTTTAAAGTTCTCATCATTTTATGGGGTTGCATGTTATGACCAAGGAGGTATCGAGGACACATATCCGTGCACATACGACACTGCTCACATGAGGCTCTGTTTACTCTCCTCGTCTGTTCCATCCCAAGGGATTTTTTGCGAATTAAGTGATGTTCCTTCTTTAGTATTACAAAGCCTTTATGCTTTTTGGTTATATAACCATCTAAACAATTCATAACAGTTCCCATCATTGGTCCGCCATTAATAACCGAATAATCATCAAAATGCTCTATACCACTCAGCTTCAGAATATCAATTATAGGTGTCCCAACCGGAACCTTTACGGTTAATGGACTCGGAACATCCCCCGCAATTGTAATAAATGTTTCTATAACAGGCTTTCTCAGAGAAGCGTGAAAAATATTAAGCGCTGTCTCAGAGTTTATGACAACACAGCCAACTTGAATTGGAATCCCTGCTTCGGGAACAACTCTTCCTGTTAACTCATATACCAATACCTGTTCGTCTCCTGCCGGGTACACATCACGTAGTTCTTTCACTTCAACGAAATCCCCTACATTCAGTGCATCCATTCTTTCATGCAGAATTGAAATTACTTCTTTGTGCTTGCTTTTAATGCCTATTAGTGCTTTTTTTGCATTTACCAGTTTTCCCGCCATTGCAAAGCCTTCAATTATTTCGTCCGGGAACAGCCTCATGAGCTGTTGATCCACTCTAAGAAGCGGTTCACATTCAGCTCCATTAAGGAGTATGTAGTCTGCCTTTGATGCTAGTTTTGCATGAGTAGGAAAGCCTGCACCGCCTGCACCAATAATGCCGGCTTCTTTCACCATATCAAGAAAACCCATTTGCACCTCCATCATCCGTTATCTATCCAATATTGCAATCTTCATCTATAATTCCTACAACAACTGCATCTACCGGAATATTATCATCACCGAGCATACGACGAGCGGAGGAACCTGTGCAGACAATAACTCTGTCTCCAATACCGGCACTGATGTTATCTACAACAATCATACGCTGTCCTTCACCGGCGCCGCCACCAATTACTTCTGCCAGCATAAACTTAAATCCATTAAGCGATTCAGCCTTTCTTGTTGCCCATACGTTATCTATCAGTCTTGCTGTTAGCATAAATAGTTCCCTTCTTCCAACTTGTATTTGATCTCAGAGATTGCCGATTCAACAGATGCCGTATCACCAAATATCGCAATCATTATCATGTTTTGCGGACAACTGCCTCTAACATCCTTTACGATTACGCCTACTGCTTTTTCAGCTACATCAGCAGCGCAAATCATCTCGATCATTCTGCCCTGCACAAGACCGACTGCATCAACACCGGTAAAATCTGTGTTTGCATCTTGTCCCATACGCCTTATAATAATATCCAAAGTACCAGCAGAAGGGGATTTAATCATTCGATACTCCATTAAAATCTCTCCCCGTTATATACTTTCCTGTGTGCATCCTAGTGCTATACCTAAAGGTGTCACAAACATAGGGTTTTGCGGCTTATGTGTAAAAACACCCGTTTGCTTTTCTATTATTTTTTCAAGCCCTGAAAGACAGCATGTGCCGCCAACCAAAGATATTTCCTGCACATCATAGTCTTTTATATGCTGTTTGATGATGGAGGAAACTTTTTCAACTACCGGTTTCACTACAGGCAACACTTCTTTATGATTCTTGGTATCGCGTTTGAAGGTCTCAGCATCAGAAAAAGACATTTTATAAGCCCCAGAGACAACTAGGGAAAAATGTGTACCCCCAGTGGGTTCGTCTGCAACATAAATTACTTTTCCATTTTTCAAAATTGAAATACCTGTTGTGCCCCCACCAATATCTACAACTGCACCATTTTCAATTTTGAGCACTTCGTTGGCCGCTGTGGGTTCATCTAGGACATTGGTCAGTTCAAAACCTGCAGCCTGCACGACATTCATTATTGCTCCAGAATCTAATTCATCAGTCCCAGGAGGAATTGCAGCAGCTGCATAAATCAACTCCGTATCCAATTTTTCCTCAAGCTGATTCTTTAAATTTCTGACAATATTAATGGCTCCAATATAGTCCACTACCATACCATCTCGAACTACATCTGCATATTGGAAAGCACCTGCAACCGGCTTGTAGTTTTCATCTAAAACTGCTAAAACCACACATGCAGTCCCTAAGTCTACTCCTGTATAGTAAACAGACGATGGACTTTTAATTGGATTTTTTATAACTTCTTCAAATTCCTGAACAAGTTCATCACAGTATTTGAAAGTCAACATTTTTTCTGACATTTTTCTCCTCCCGCAGTTGAACAGATAAGTTGTGACAAGGTGTTGACAATTTGATTCATCTTTCCAACTACTTCTTCACACCGGTTATTTTCATCATCATTGCTATCCAAAAATTCTAACATATCCAGTTGAGTTTCTCTTAGAGCACAACGCAGTCTGTGCAGCAATATGATTTCTTTGCCCTTACCAAGCTGAATATGAAATTCTGTAATCTCAAAGCAATCCTCCAGATTATCAGAAAAATTATTTGCGTCTATCCCCGTGCATTTCTGACAGCAAAGATTATCAGATGAATTTCTGCCATCCAGTATATTTTTTATGTCAGAGAAGCTTTTATTGATATGAATCATTTTTTGTGCTAGAAGAACATCTCTGCTCAAGAATTCTTCAGCCGTAATAAGAAATAAAGTTTCCATAGACTTCATCTTGCTGTAAAGCCTTTTGTGGGCCAAATCTTTTCTCTTCTCTAACGGCTCAGATGTATGCTTCCTATTTTCAGTATTTTTAATTGTTTCACAGGAATTATTATGATCCAACATATGGATTCCTCTGTCTGTTAGAAACTGACGTGCTCCAGGTGTAATTCTAGTTCCTGGCTCAATCTCATAATCAGTAAAAGGTTCTTTTCTATATAAATCCCGTAAATCTTCTTCGGTTATGAATTTCATTTTTATCCCCCTTTACTCTTTATTGAAAATAGCTTCTCTTTTAGGGATTTCATGCCTGTTCCACTGTGAACACTAATCTTATAATACGGTTCTACAACACCAATCTTTTTTAGCTGCTTAATGCATAGATCTTCATTTTCTTTCATTGAATCGCTCTTTGTTATAACCCCTATTACAGGACATCTAAACGCCTTAGCAAACCCTGGGGAATATACATCGGCACATTTTGACTGATCCACTAAAATCAGAACATGTGATGCATCCTGAGAAGCTGCTATTAAATGTTTATACATCCATGCATTTTCTATATAGGAACCTGGAACATCTATTGTATTGTCTTTATAGATAATGTTTTGTGTTTTCTTTAAAGGACCATCATCGTCATTTAGTGCATTCACCAATGTGGTCTTGCCACAACCAGTAGGTCCTATCACCATTACGCGTTTCTTTCTCATGTCCGCGTAATAGAAGCTGTCTCAAAACCCAGCATTTCCTTTAATACTTCATTGACTGAAATAAGTGCGGATTCAACGCTTTGTACATCTCCTGTAATAACTACAGATCCTGTAAAACGGTCTAAAAAACCAATTTCAACATTTGCAGCTTTCGTTGCAATATCTGCTGCAATAATTGAGGTTTCGTATGGTGATAAGGTTAAAATTCCTATTGCCCCTTCATCATCTACCCCCAACCTCTCATATATGTCCTTCATCGGTGAAGCAATAACATGAGCAATGGTAACCTGTTTTCCAGGTACCGATTCTTGTATGATTCGTTCTATCCCTTTTTCATAAAATGCTCCCATGAGTATTACCTTCCATCTTTTTTCCATTATTGTTATCCGGCTGTAGAACTCTACAAATCAAAGATTTGTGATTGCCTTGCATGAGTTCACCAACAATCTGTTGCACAAATTCGGTGAGCCGTTAGTGATTGATAATGGTTACCGGAAAATCATATTTCTTTATCCAGCTCTCAATCCTGCTCATATCTTCTTTGCCCAATGATGGATCAGGAACGCCTTCTAAAGGATATTCCCACCCTAACTGTGTGTACTTATTAACACCGAATTTGTGGTAAGGCAGTAAGTCAATACCTTTAAAGTTCTTGTAATCTTTAAACGGCATCAAGAAGTTAATAACCCCTTCTATATCCTTCTGATTATCATTAACGCCCCTTAGCATTGGCATTCTTATCTTTACGTTGTACCTACCATTGAGAAGTTCCTTTAAGTTCTTAAGGATTTGCTCGTTACGGACCCCTGTTAACTCGTAGTGTTTTTGTGAATCAATGTGTTTCATATCGAAAAGAAACAGATCTACAAATTCAGCAACTTTTAACACAGTTTCAAGCTTTGCATAACCTGATGTCTCAATTGCTGTATTAATCCCTTCCTGCTTACATGCCATAAGCAAGTTGGATACGGCTTCGGGCTGCATCAAGGCATCGCCTCCACCTACAGTGACACCACCGCCTGAAATATCATAAAACATTCTATCCTCTTCGATAATTTCCAAAAGCTCTGATATCGTTTTCATTTCACCTGCAATGGATAGTGCAGACTCTATACAAACTTCCTCACACTTTCGGCATCCCACACATTCAATGGTACGATTTATTTCATGTTTTGAATTTTCTTTAGAAATCGTATGTATTCCAACTGGACAAACAGAAACACATGCCCCGCAGTCTTTACACGAATTTCTTTTATACATTACTTGATATTTTTTTTCCAAATTTTCAGGATTTGAACACCACTTGCAACGTAAAGGACATCCTTTAAAAAACACAAGCGTCCTTACTCCCGGGCCATCGTACATATTGTATTTCTGAACATTGGAAATGAATGCTTTTCTTTCAATTACACCTGTCTTTGTATTGCTCATACTGTCCAATCTCCCGTTTTTTATTTCTATTTGAAAGAATAATCTAACTGCCGCTTGGTAACTTCAAGGTTTCCCGTTTTGTGTGTCCAAACGGCAGGTCAACCTCTTTTTTATTACTCCAAATATATTTAAAAATGTGTCAGCATTGTTCTACTGATAATTTCATCTTGAACATCTTTGCAAAGCTCAACAAAGAATGCACTGTATCCTGCTACACGAACAATTAAGTCACGATACTTTTCCGGGTGCTTTTGAGCATCAATCAAAGTCTCATTGTCTAGGTAATTAAACTGCATCTCCCCATTACCAAAAGCGCAAGCTGTACGAAGCAATGTGATAATACCCTCTTCACCTTCCGGTGTATCAAGAAGACCTGACATGAGCTTGAAGTTGTGAACCTGACCAATGTTCATATTATCTACAGCCAGCTTTGAAACAGACTTGATAATAGCTGTTGGGCCTTTAAAATCCGCACCCTGTGTTGGGCTGATACCATCTGATAACGGCATCCACGCATTACGTCCATTAGCCGAAGCACCAGTTAACTGACCAAATGGTGTATTGTTTGAAATAGACAAAGTACCATGGCTTAATACAGAGTATAAAGTCTTATATTGACGGTGGTCCATTTCTGTAAAGTTAATAAGGTCAGCTGCAATTAAGTCGGCATAGTCATCATCATTACCATATTTAGGTGCATCTAAGCAGTCTTTTTTAAGCTGTTCAAAGCCTACAAAGTCAGCCTTTAATGCTTCATTAAGCTGTTCAAGGGTATACTTCTTATCGTCATAAACTAATTTCTTGATAGCAGCCATAGAATCTGCATATGTTGCAAGACCAGACCAAATAACACCAGGCCCAAAGTTATACATAGCACCACCGGCTGAAACGTCTTTTGCGTTTTCCATACAGCCTTCATACATGATGGACATTAATGGCTTTGGTGCCAATTCTTTATGTACGCGCTGTGATATAACCGTAGCGACACTGGTCAGCTTTGTAACATACTTTATTTGTTCCTTAACAGCATGTTCAAACTCTTCGTAAGTCTTGAAATTGCTTAAATTCCCCATATCTGGCGTGACCTGCTTACCATACCATAGCGGAACACCGTGGTTTAACGAAAGTTCAATACAAATGGGCCACTGAGTATATGCCGTTGAAGTCCACTGATATAGTCGGCCTGCCTTCTGAGGTTCAACACAGCCCATTAGGCAGTAATCACGCGCATCTTCTATAGAAACACCCTTTGCCAGCATCATCTTGATGTGCGCATCATCAAAATGGCAAGCCGGGAATCCCATACCAGAGCGAACAACATCAACAATTTTCTTCAAATACTTCTGTGGTGACGTGCTGTGGATACGGGTAGCCAAAGATGGTTGATAAATCTTAACATGACGTACAGCATCCATTAGTAGATAAGTAAGATCATTTGTAGCATCTTGACCATCACGGGTGACAGCGCCAACGCACATGTTAACAAAAGGCTGGTAACCTGCAAAGAACTTCGAGCCGCCTTCACTTGTAATCCACATCATTTCAGACATTTTAATCAACATACTGCCTGCTAATTCAAATGCTTCAAATTCAGTCATACGGCCAGACTCTATGTCTGCCTTGTAGTACGGATACATATACTGGTCTACACGACCTATTGACATACCTGTTTGATTTTCTTCAACTACTAGTAAGGACTCTATTGTCCAAACTGACTGAATCGCTTCCCAGAATGTACGAGGCTTATGAGCAGGAACCCATGCATTAACCTCAGAAATTTTCTGTAATTCTGCTTTGCGTTTAGGATTGGTTTCCTTTGCAGCCAATTGAGCTGCATAGTCTGATAAACGCTTAGCATAAATCATGACACCTTCTGTAGTATCTATAATAGACTTATAGAAATATATCTTTTCAATATCATCCGGATTCTCATAATCCAATTTTGCTAAATGATCCTTTGCTTCTTGCTGAATATCCAGCATACCTTTCTTCATCAGAATCACATCGTATCCAGGGTTTGAATCACCACCGCCATTTACTGCGTGGTAGGAACAGTCTGAAACAAATGATTCTCCTGACATTTCCCAAACACCGGCTTCGCGATACTGATCTTCGCAATATTCATCAACCGATTTGCCATCCCAGAAAGTAAATAGTTCTTCACGCATAATTTTTTTATCTTCTTCAGAGATATAAAATGGATCCTGAGGACGCGTACCAATGGTGTCAATTTCATCAACCATCCATCTCCATGCAATATCAGGAGAAAATGCTCCGGCACGGGGTGCACCATTAGGAGCACCTACAATCAGTTCATCGTCTTGTATAACCAAAGGGGCAGTTTCACAGCAATAACGGAAACACTTAGCACGTAATAAAATTTTAGGCATACCAGGGTTTTCTTTAGCAATTTTAGTAATAGCTCTGGCACGATAAGTCGTGATAGAAGGAACATGCTTTAAATAATTATCTTTCAATCTTTGTAAACGTTCTGTTATACCCTCCGGGACTCCGACGCCGTTAGCAACACAATCTGAGTGGCTCGCAGTCTCTTCTTTAGCAATTTCTTCGGAAACACTTTCGAACATCTTGATTAAAGATGCGCGTTCGTCTTGAGACATATTTTTGGTTGCTTCAGCTAATTTATTTGAAAAATCACGAATATCCAAATTCCCACCTCTTTCATAAAAAATGATTCATATTAAACATTTAATTAGGTCTATTGACTTGTACATAAACCCATATCTATGATTTACATGTTGCACGATATATTTAAAGTTCTTTGATGACACTTTCTAAAATACGTCGCAGCATCTGTATATTTTCTTGATTGCACGCCATTGGCTTTACTGCTTCGCACATGGAAGATTTCTCTTCTTTCCATACTTTGTTTGTAATTTCCTCAGTTTTTCTCACACCATATCCCACTTTGCGTATGTAAATAAGATTCATAGGTGAAACATTATCGGAGGTAATACCTTCCCCAGCCGATCCACTGCCTAACGTCATTGCAGGAAATAGATTTGTAGTTGCTCCCATGCTTCCAAAGGAAGCAGGCGTATTGACAAGTACTCTTCCTACCGGCTTTTTTAAGATAAACTGACGAATCACTTCTTCATCTTTTGAGTGAATGACAAGAGTATGTCCGTTTCTTTCGCTAAGCAATAGCTCTATACATTTCTCGCAAGCATTCATCCAATCATCTTCTATATAGAAAGCCAATACCGGACAAAGCTTTTCTTTTGAGTAAGGATTCGTCTCAAAAACATATTTCTGTTCTGAAACCAGTAATACCACATGGTCAGAAACACAAAACCCTGCTCTTTTAGCTAATTCTTGTGCAGACTTTCCAACGGTTTGAGAGTTTGCACTTCCATTAGAAAGAAAAAGTATAGACCCAAGTTTTTGGGATTCATCTTCTGTCATAAAGTACGCCCCATTATGCTGCAGTTCCCTTTTCACTTCATCTGCAATACAGCTGTCTACAACAATAGATTGTTCCGCTGCCGATACAATACCGTTATCAAAGGTCTTGCTGATAATAATGTCGCTTACTGCTTGCTTTATGTCCGCTGTGCGTTCAATAAATGCCGGTCCATTGCCGGTTCCACCATAAATCACCGGTTTTCCGGAATTATATGCTGCACTAAGCATTCCAGGAACGCCAGTATTCATAATTAATGAAGTTGACCGGTGATTCATGAGCTCTATTGTTCCGCTTTGTGTCACAGTATGCAGGTATGCTAGTGCTCCTTCCGGCAATCCATAGCCTTCTGCTGCCCCAATCAAAATGTCCAGTGCTCTGGAAATTGTTTTCTTAGCTCTTGGATGTGGCGAGAAGATGACAGCATTACCAGACTTTATTGCAATCATAGCTTTATAAATAGTCGTTGAAACAGGGCTGGTTGCAGGACACAGTGCAATAATTACTCCCATAGGTATACCTACATCCATGGTCTTATTCTTTAAATCTTCTTTTATGATACCCACACAACGCATCCCTTTGAGTTCAGTGCTCAAATGCTCACACACAAACCGATTTTTGATATACTTATCTTGCCATATACCATAATCCGTTTCATCACTGGACATTTTGGCAAGTTCGCCTACATGTTTCTCAATCTCTTCACACATACGTTCAACAATGGTATCCAGTCTTTCTTGTGAAAAGGTTGCCAGTTTTTTTTGTGCTTCTCGGGCATTTTCGACTAAAATCCGGGATTCCTGGATGGAGAGCAAATCATTATCAATAATATTCATTTTTAACTCTCCTTTCTTAGTTCGCCCATTTGTGAAACAAACTAGTTTTCATTGATAAAGCTAGGGAAGTAATTTATCTAATGAGTAACGTGAAATAATTTTTTCAAGATCTTGATGTGGTCTTGCAATAACAACTGAACTATAAACTTCAGCACCCATATCTTCAACAGCCTTTACGCCAGTGCTTACAGCTGTTTTGCACGCTCCTACATCCCCTCGAACCAATACAGAAATATATCCGGAAGCTACATTTTCATAACCAATTAGTTCAACATTAGCAGATTTACACATAGCATCTGCAGCTTCTAAAACAAAAACAAGACCAAATGTTTCTATTAAACCTAAAGCTTCAAAATCGCTCATCTCTGTCGTTCCTTTCTTTTATTTTTTTATAGATCAATATCATGTACTGAAACAATGTCCCCAACGCTTTTAATAGGGCGCGGCATTATATTTTGAGCAGTTAGTTTGCCTATTGCTGCAGCAGCTTCAGAGCCTGCCTCTACAGATGCTCTAACAGCTGCAACATCCCCTTTTACCATTATCGTAACAAGCGTTGAACCTATGTTCTCATATGATATCAGCTCAACATCGGCAGCCTTTAACATTTTATCCGCTGCTTCAATAGCAGGAACCATTCCTATTGTTTCAATAAGGCCTAATGCTTCTTCACCATAGTATCTCATTGTATTTCCTCCTTCCTTTCAAAACGCGTTTTCTTTATTTTTCAAGCAAAGGCATCCTAGTGGGATTGCCTCTGCTTGAAAATATCTATTAGTCCTTTATGTATTTATTAATCGTATCCGCACCTTCTTCGTGTGCATGATAATAAACTCTTAAATTTCCTGTTTCGTCCATTTCAAATCTTGTTTCTTCTAAAAGACCATTGGCTTCGGCTGTCATGATCGCTTCAATTACAGCCGGTTTTTTTAGTGCTTTAAAATGACCATATTGGCCTTTTAGCGCTTCTATAACGTCTTCTGCGCAAGCTTCTTTAACTTTTGTAAAATGTTTTAAAATAGCATAGTTAAGAGGTTTCATATTACTCATCCTCCTTTTTTCTAAATAGGTCTAATGGATTCATGGCGATTACTAGAATACCAATAATCATAACGATAGCTGCAGCCCAAGCAATTGGAGGAATTGCCCAACCTTCTTGACCTACGAAAACGCCAAGTACTAACCAGCAAAAGAACGGGCCCCAGAATGAGTAGGCACCATTACAAGCCATACCAAGCGCAGCACCACACATACTGTTGCCTTTATACCATAGACTGTATGCAAACACTGCAAAGAATCCACTTACCACAAACCACTTCATTGCAACACCACTTGCTACCGCTTGTGATACAAGGTCACCAGATATTCCGAATCCCCCGCCTGAAATGATTCCGAAAATAGGTACTAATATAATTAAGTTTGAAAGACCTGAAGTGACCTGGCGGATTGTTATACCGATCTCAGAGTCAATCATTGATGTTCCATAACCGGCAACACAGCCTTCAAGTCCCCATCCAAGAGCTGCAATAAATGCAATGCATATACCAAGCATCAAGCCATCCGGCGCATCTCCTCCAAGGCTTGTACTACCAATCATAAAGCTTGCTAAAAAGCAAATTGCAATACCCAGCATCATACGAGCATTTAATTCCTGCTTGAATAATATTCTAGCCAAAATAGCTCCAATAGCAGGGCAAAGAGCTGTGATAGGAATAACGATTGAACCGGCCATCTGCAATGCCACTACATAAGCTGTACTTGAAATAGGTCCTCCAACAAGAGCAGCAATGATCATTACTCTCCCCGGTTTAGTTGAAAGTGTTCTAAAGAAGTCTCCAAGTTTACCTTTTACCGCAGCAATACCTACACACCAAACAGCACTTATGGTATCATTGATGGCACTGCCTATGGCACCTAACATATAGGTTATAACAAAAGCTGATAACGCGGCGGTATTCGCACCATACCAATCAGCCCAAACACCGTTTGACATACCCAGCGTTAAGAATGCCGAATAAAGCCCATAACACATACCGGATAGTATGGCAACAAAAATACCTTTTTTAAAAAATTGCGATGATAACTTCTTTTTAGCAGCAATTGCAGATGCATTTGCTCCTGTCACTTCGTTCATAAACAAAGCTCCCTTCTTTTTAAATGTATTATCATTAAATAAAAATTTTATAATGACAATTCTTTACATAGCATAAAAATGCTCCACCTTTTTTCACGGTATCTTACGAGTTTTCATGCAGAGCTTTATGCGATTTTGGGTTGGATATACTTATATTGGACTAAAAAATAATTCACGCTATTAAGAATTAGCAGGAGAATGAATTTCTCATTATTGGTTATCAGACTTTTTTTAGAGTTTAAAGTTTATTTAGTAACGTATCTATCATAACCGAGCACAGCATTTTTTCATTGTATAAAGTGGTATACTATACTGCATAATATCCTTAAATTTTTTGATGTTATTGTACTATTGCTACTTTTTTGTACTAATGATCAACATTGCATTTTTACCTTTAATGTATAGAAATATCATCATATTTAGTCAATAAAAAAAGCCCGGAAAAAATCCGAGCACATTGGTTACCTTTGGGTTCTTATTTGCTGTTTTTGCAGCCCAGAATCATTGGATTGAATCCTTTTACTATAAGCCACACAGCAAGAACCATTTCATTCACAGCAATAGGAAGAACAAATAAGTTGGATATAATGGATTCATCCATTATAAAGCGGAACATTTGTAATAGAAAGGCCGTTAATGCCATTATAGCTCCTATAAAACCCCAGACCGATATAATCCGCGGCACCAGTCTTGAACGATACAGTATATGATAAAGCATCAGAGCACCCAAACAAAAAACGATCAGCATTATTAAAAAAATCCAGTCATATCCGGCAAGTAATAAAGTACCCATGTTGTAAAAATTGGAAACTACAGAATCTCCTGCTTTTATATATGCTTGACTTAATGTTAATAGTGACAGCCTGCCGGTTATGGCAACAAAACCGATGGTTGCCTCAATCACCCTGAAGCCGACATACCCAATAGCTATGCTCGCATTATACTTATTTAAAACAGGAAATATTACAATTGCGATACCGGCACAAGCTGCTGCATTCAATAACTCAAAGAAGATTGCTATTATCACTTGATTTTCATTTTCAGAAATATTGACAAGGTAGTCGGCAGTATCTAGGATGGGTTCTAAAATAATTTGATTCAGTACGCTTGCCACCGTGGCAGTAATGAACAATATTCCAACCATTATATCTGTTTTTCTGTATGTTTTTGTGCTTATTTCTTTTTTATTTGAATTCATTTTTTTTCCTTTCTTATTGACATACAACTACCGTTTATGACTGTTCATAACGCTTTGTTGCACATATTCAATATAATGCTAATATAGCAGTAAATATGTCCTACTGTAAAAACACTAAAGTGTTGTTTTTGAAAGAAAAAATTGAGCATTAAACTATAACCAGCGTAATTCTCGAGCACGGGCAACAGCTTCGGTACGTCTCTTTACTTGTAGTTTACTGAAAATATTTCGATTATGCCCTTTTACCGTATCCAGTGCCAAGAAAAGGCGCTCACCAATTTCTCTATTCGACAGCCCTTGAGCAATAAGCTGCAGCACTTCCAGCTCGCGTTGGCTCAATGGTTCTGCAAGAGATTGGCTAATTGGAGCAGAATTGATTTGATTCTCTGTTTCAAAAACAGTTAATAATCTATCAATATAATCCTGAACACTCCCCTGATGAGAGACTTCTTTCAAAAGCGCTGCAATTGGATTCCCTTCGTCCACAAAGATACGGATGAAACCGCCAGGCTCTGCCAGCATAAGCGCATTAATAAGTCTCTTTACAGCATGATCTTTTTTACCCTGCCTATACAAAGCAATGGCCTGGAGAACCATAATCTTGAGTCTTTCATCATTCCAATCTCTTGCTTCCATTTTGCAATATTCAGATTCCAACAGCACCAATGCTGTGGACGTATTTCCTTTTGCAAGATGTACTCGTGCCTGACTGACTGGAAGTTCATGAGTTTCAGCCAGATGAGCGGCTTTTTTTACATCACCTTTATGAAGCAATAATAATATTTGTATTTCGGCGACTTCGGACATTCGATTCTGAAAGTCATTGAGGTGAACGATTTGACTTATCTTGGTTAATAATGCTTCGGCCCCCATCATATCGCCATGAGCAAGTTTAAGGCGTACTAAAAACATTTCACAGATTAAGAACCTGTCAAGGCCATTATCATACTTATTGGCCAGCTGCAGACTTTTTTCTCCATATTGTAGTGCGGTATCTAATTTATTCCACTGGTAGAATATTCGGGCCAAGCCAAGATATGCATCACTGGCAGCAGGCAGTGGATGATCGTCAAACAGTTCTACTACTCTCTCATAAGATTCTGCAGCCGGATGAAGCCGGTTTTCTAATTCCAATATAGTCCCCTGACCAATAGTAGATAATATGGTAAAAAATATATTACCCGATTGCCGGCTAAGGGATAAGGCCTCCGCATATGCTTTGCCGGCCCCTTTACGGTCTCCTAAAAACTCGTATGCATTGGCCAGAGTCCAGACTGCAGTATTGCGGGAAATCAAGTTGTTTGGGTGTAAATATTCAAGTGCACGCTTTGACTGGACAATGATCGTATCAAACCGGTATTGACTCAAGGCTAACGTGGACCTTGCAGCAGCAATACGCCCAATCATATCTCTTTTTTTATCGTCATGCGCCATACTTTGCAAAGCTGTCTCAGCAGCTTGCAGCTTCTGTTCAACACCACCGGTTTGTCCGCATACCAATAAAAGAGAGGCATGTTTTATCCATAAGGAAGGCTTTTCTTCAAGTATTTTCTGTGGTAAGGATTCCAGCCAGTTGAGTATAGAAATAACTGCTCCGCGAAAATGGACAGGCATTGCCCCACTTTCAATCAGACCTTCAGCACCCTCTATATCATTGGCAAGGGTTGCATGATGAAACGCCTCAATTTTTAAATTGTTCTCTGCATACCATTGGCCGGCACGCTTGTGTAATTCGTCTACGTCCAATGCATTATGCCGTGTTAACGAACCGGTTTGTTGCAGCCGATTCCTTAGAAAATCCAAAAAAAGGTGGTGGTAGCGGTACCAACAGCGTTCCTTGTCTAAAGGAACAATGAACAGATTATTTTGTTCCATATATTCCAGTGTTGATTGACTTGAGTTTAAAAGATTGTTTAATACAGCATCACAAAGTGGGCCGCACAAGCGATCAAGAATAGATGTACACAATAAGAAGGTCTGAATGTTTTCAGGCTGCTGATCCAGAACTTCCTGTAAAAGATAATCCATTACAAAACGATGACTGCCTGTAAATGATTGAATGAAAGCAGAGCTATCATTTAGTTCCTGCATTGAAATTGCAGCTAACTGCAAACCGGCAATCCAGCCTTCTGTTCGGTTTTCGAGTACGGCTATATGCTCTTTTGAAAGGTTCAATCCCATTACCTGGTTAAAAAAATCGGCAGCTTCTGAAAAGGTAAACCGTAAGTTGGCAGCCCGTAGTTCGGACAATTGTCCTCGGGTACGCAACCGCGCCAGTGGCAGGTCGGGATCTTTACGGGTCGTAATAATAAGGTGCATCTGAGGCGGCATATGTTCCAGTAAAAAGGTAATCATATGCTTTACCCCTTTATCATCAATAATATGATAATCATCTAAAGCAAAGAGAAAAGAATCCGGAAAGCAAGCAATTTCATTGAGCAATGTAGTCAGCATGGATTCTGTAGACGGTGGCTGAGGAGACTTTAGTTCACTCAGCACGGTTTCACCAGCATCTGCCGCAACGGTCTGTAAAGCAGCAATAAAATAAGTCAAAAAAATCACAGGATCATTATCTCCCTCATCCAATGACATCCAAGCCACCGGATGCCGGCTACCCGATATCCATTCGCTGACCAGCGTGGTTTTACCAAAGCCGGCCGGAGCGGAGATGAGCGTCAGTTTGCCATGCATTCCTTCCTTTAGCCGTTGAATCAAACGAGGGCGGAAAACTAATTTTGACCGAAGCGGAGGGATATAAAGTTTAGTGGTTAAAATTGTCGTAGACATATTCGAACCTCCCTAAAATACATCAAATTCAAGAAAATAGATTTATGATATCTTTCTTTACGGCATATTCATTATTATTTCCATTTTATCACATAAAATGAAAAAAGCCGTCAACACAATGATTCATTGTGAGACAGCTTATATATCATAACTCTCAACTTCTATATAAATTCCTTTATCCGTTTAACTGTTTGCTTTTTTCTTTTCCTCTTTCAGTGAAAGTGTATGTTGATTGGTAACATAAAATAATATCAATCCGGATAAAATTGCTAAGGTAGCAGATTTAATGAAGTAAGGGGATAACTCTTTCCATGCGGTTACCATTATAGCTGCTCCCGTATCTCCGCCAATGATGATGCCTATAACATATGCCACAAAAACAACCACGCCTCCTAGAACCGAAATGGAAACAAAGATGCCAAATATATTGGTTAATGTTTTTTGCAAATTGTTCATAATCTCTCCCCCCTTATAATCCAAATACAGGAAGAAGCCCTGCAAATACTAACAACGAAACCGCCAGATGTATGCCTACCCATATAAATGCCAGCTTTGACGTTTCAACAAATTTTGACCCCGATATTCCCATGGCGGCATACATGGAAAGTGCCAATGGTGGTGTCATGCCTTCTAACGAACCGGTTATTGCCGGGAGCATAGCCGCACCGAGAATAGGATTTATGCCTACTGCTGCAAATATAGTCAAAAAGGTTGCACCAAATATGGCAATTTGAGAAGACCCGGGTAGTACCATTCCCAGGAATGCCGTAAATACTGGTATAAATATTATAATTGCCCCTTTAGACATCCCAAATCCAAGTATCCAGTTAGATACGGTCTCTGTCATGCCTACATCCTGGTACATATATGCAATGGCATAGGCAAAATAGACCGTTGCTGCAACCGGAACAATACCGGAATAGCTTTTCTTCAGCATGTTAAAAATGCTTGATATCTTGAATCCACCTTCTATTTGTTGACGTCCAAGATACAATGCATATAGAAATGCCAATCCGGGTGTGAACATTAAAATTGTTTTTGAAAAGGCTTTAGCACCATCTGCTCCAACTCTATTTAGGATTAACTCCGAAAACTTAGCATCGATGAATAATGGTACAAATATGATTAAGGGGATAATAAGTGCCGGCCAGCCTTTCTTTAGGGCTTCTTTGACAGAGGGCAGGTCTTCGGGACTCATAGGTTCAACTTTATAGTAATAGCAAAATCCTAACAATGTTAAAAATCTTTGGAGTATGAACCATATTCCAATGCCCCATACCACCATCCAAAATGTTGAAAGAGGTATCTTTTGAGACTCCGGCAAAAATGCGTCTAAAACTCCAAATACCAATAAAATCGTTCCGGAAGGAGGTATCATTGGACCTAAAGAACTTGCAGACATTTCCACTGTAGCCGCTAGTGGTTTTGGAAATTTTGTTTTAATCATAGTTGGAATTGTAAATACACCGGTTGCGGCAACATTTCCAGGACCGGTTCCTGATAGTGATGCCATGAAAGTAGACGCGACAAGGCTTACATATCCGGCACCCCCGCGGAATCGCCCGACTACAGCTAAAATGATGTTAATGACTTTATCCACAACCTTGGTTTCACCAAATATTTGAGCAAGCAATAAAAATGCTACGATTGCATAAAACAGAGAACTCGTTGATGGTCTTATTAAATCCTTAACAAACAAATCATATCTTCCCGTCATGACTGCTGTACAAACATAACCGATAAACATTGCTTCGTATATTGGTCTTTTAAGCCATACAAATAGTACTGTAATAATAATTAGAAGAGCAACAAGGTAGAAAACATTTTGAGGAAGACCTAATATAAATTCGCTTGAAAACATAGGTTCTATTCACTCCTTTTATTTTTCAAAAGGAACTCTCAACTAATTATAATACGATTTTCTTTAGTTTCATTCACTCCTCCCTTGCCGGTTTATTATTTGTTGTATGTACTCCACTAATAGATTAAGCTCCTTTATTTTTAAATTAATAGTGGATTACTAAATCAAAACTAGCCTAATGAATCACATATATTTTAAGAGCTGATATTATGTTTTGATTTTTTATCCTTTGAGAAGATTAAGCTGAATACAATGATACTGATAATGGCAACAATAATAGAAATATACGTTTCTGTGAGCATGGGGTGTATGGGAAAATGACCGAATTGAGCTTTGTAAATGATCCAAAACAATCCTGTAGCTGCCGTTAAAATCATCGCCCAAACGCTGCCTTTCTGAGAGGTGTATTTCCAGTACATTCCGAATAGCAGTACGACAAAGAGAGAGCCTCGCAGCGTATAGGCAAAGTAAACCATATCTAAGATTCTGGTGCTTCCATACAGCCCGATTGCCAAAACCATGCATACAATTCCCGAAGCCCCGGTAGTCAGACGAGATACCCGCAGAATCTGGCTATCTGTGGCATCTGATTTCATCACCCGCTGGTATATATCTTTTGTAATCAGGGTTCCTGATGCCAGTATAATTGGTGATATGGTAGATAATATAGCAGCCATTATGGATGCCAGTACAATACCTCCGGCAATTGGATGCAGATTCATCATAAGCGTGGGTAAAGCTAATTTTGCGTTAGTGATTTCCGGAAATTTCACTTTAGCAGCCATGCCGAGAATCGCTGTTAAAAATCCAAAAGGTGCTACAACCAATGCGGTAATAATGGCTGCTTTTTTAGCCACATGCTCGTTTCTTGCCGCTAGAATAGGTTGAATCCCGGCTTGGGCCGTACAGGCACCAAGGACCGATGCAATAATCCACGATGACACCTTAGGCATGCCAATGCCGCTCATCTTAAAATATGGGTCTGCAGGCAAAGAAGACTTTAATGCTTCAAATCCGCCAATATCTCCTGCCACCAACACGATGGCTAATATAACCCCCCCATACATGGCTACCAAATGCATCATGTTGGTATACCCTACTGCGATCATTCCCCCTGATAATGTATAGATGATAAATCCAATACCTAAAATAACTACCGATGTTGTAAAATCAAGCCCTAAGACCATTACGCCCAGTGTTCCGGCCGCAATAAGTTGTGCCGTTCCAACAGCAATCATTACAAAGGTCAGCAGAATGCTGGATACGGTTCGTGCGTTGACTCCGATAAATTTTTCTATGATTCCGGGAACTGTTACGGTCTCAAGGCTTCTATACAGCTTTGCAAAGAAAATGGCTAAAACAATAACACCAATACCATTTGCAAGGGTATACCAAGCTCCGGAAATACCCAGTAAGTATCCATATTCGGAGATACCTGTTGTAGATGTTCCCCCTAACCATTCGCCTGTTCCTGCAGCTACACACATCAATACGCCTAAACCTGCTCCATGAAATGTATTGGATGATGTGGATTTCTTCTTACAATATAGTCCGATTCCTACTGTTGCCATAAAATATATTGTAATAATCATTAATTGAATTGACATGTCATTACCTCCACAATAAACTTTTTAGGTTCAACAGGTACCTGCGTGCTCTGACTTTATCCTACTTCAATCTCTAAATCCAATAGGGGTGGGTACTGCTGACACCCGAAGATATCTCCTTCTCCGGGACTGCCGCTGGGGGTTGTTCTGTAAAATGTAAATTTAATGGCATATGCTGGGTCATATTGAACAAAATCGCATATTCTTTCTTCTTCAATGCCATATAGTTTGGCGATACTTTCTTTTGTCAAACGATTGCTCTTTTTTACCAGTTCATAGTTTTCTTTTTCTCTAAAAATGATATCGAAAGTAATTTTATCTGTTCCGGCGTTTTTACTTCTAATGGTCTTTGCTAGGTCTACCAGTTTCTTAGTTTCCATAAAAAATCCCTCCTCAGTCTTCACCAATTTCAACTATTTTCAAGTCAAAAAGCGCCATAGGATCATCTACTTCTATGGTATGGTTCAGCGTCCACATATAAGCCGGCGATGCCGGCAGTACTTCGTCAACGACAAATGCAGCCGTACCTGCTGTTCCTTTTACTTCCGGTAATCTTGCGTAAAAAATTTGCCGCGTTCCTATCATGGTAATTTCTTCAGCCATTTCTTTTGTAGGTGCTATCCCTTCTACGATGACACAAAGCTCATGAGATTTTGTTTCTTTTACCGGCTCTAAGTCTCCCATAACACCATTTTTCCCAAATACTTTATAAAACAGTTGATAATCTTTCCCTGAAAATCGTTCTTCTACTTGATCTCTTGACCACCGGATGACTTTATCGATGTTTTTGATGGTGTATGGATCTCGAATCCCGGCAATTCCAATGTATCTTTCTCCGACTTTGCCGGCACCTTCAAGTTTAACTTTTACTTTGCCTTCTATGGGCTTAAACTTTGGACCGGTAATTTTGCAAGTTTTATCATCATATTGTTCGTACACACAATGGGTCATATCCAACATGCCGCCTGCAACATATTCATAAAATGGATTAGACCGCTCATACATGGCATGACCTGCTACCGACGCTATGGTACAACGCTGGTCCGGATGACAGGCTGTTACTTTAACCTCTTCATCTGAAATGGTACCAATAACACTTTCTTTAGCACCATATGGTTCTGCGCAAAAAGATGCGCATTCCAAAACTTTGCCAAGATAATAGGATAAATCTTCTGAAAAACCTTCTCTGATAGCCGGTGCGGCAAATACGGCACAGTCACTTGATCTTCCGCCGATAATAACATCTGCGCCCATATCTAAAGCTTTTATATATGGATGAATGCCTGCTACAGCAACCACTCTATCGGTTCTTTCCAACTCCTCGGCCAGAAGATTATTTCTTCCGTCCAACCCTTCCACTACAATGTTTTGATCCATCTTTTGTTTTATGTAATCTTTTTCCACTTCAGAATAAAAATAAGCCAGCTTAAACTTAGGTAAATTATGTTTTTTAGCCAAATCTTTAATCATCTGTACGAATTTATCCACACTGCTGTTTGAACCTGTATCTCCTGCCGAACCTACGATCATGGGAACACCTTGTTTCCTAGAAGCTAAAAGCATTAACTCAAGATCGTGCTTTTGCCATTCAGAATGGCTTGCACATTTTCCTGTCCCCAGCGGTACCGGTCCAATATCGTCGCTTCCTGAATCACAGCAATAATAATCGGGCTTTGTTGCTTCACCTATTCTAAAACTTCCTTCTTTTGTTGGTGCAAACCCTAAATGTCCATTGGAACATAAAATTCTAAGTTGTTTTTCAGACAATTTATCTCCTCCTCCAATATTCATCACCTCAACTTGTTATAACCACTTTAAACACATTATAACATTTAAGAAAACATGCGTCAATATCTATATGCTTTTTCTATTTTTTTTAAAGCTAAAAAAAATTTGTAAGACAAACTAACAAAAGTTGACATCATAATAATTCTGTAATGGTTGAAATTTAAATCTATCAATACAACTATTATTACTCTTCAAACTTTATTTATATGACTATTTATTTAAAGTAAAGATCAATAAAAGGATAAAAAAATGTTCTTTATCTCTGTAATAAAGAACATTTTTATTTGTTATATGTATTATCTATGAATCATTACCCTTTCATGTTATAACCACCACACTTGAAAATATAATCTTTTTTTATTTAGAATGGCCCATAATTTATAGCTCCCGATATTGCTACCAGTATTATAGCAGCAATGGTTAATACTATAACAAGCTTTAATATGTGCTTAAACCATTTATCATATGGAATATCTGCAAATGCTAAGTAGTAAATCATTGCCGGATAAAGCATGTTCGTAATCCCATCACCAAATTGGAATGCAAGTACGGCCGATTGTCTGGTAACGCCTATTACATCGCTTAAAGGCACCATAATCGGCATTGTAGCCGCAGCTTGTCCACTTCCGGAACCTATAAAGAAATTCATGAGGGATTGAATAATAAACATACCTACTAGTGCCAAGGAGCTTCCTACACCGATAATAGGCTGAGATAACCCATAAATGATGGTATCAAGAACTTGGCCGTCTTCTAATATGATGACGATTGCCCTGGCAAAACCAACGATTAAGGCTCCAAAAGTTACACCTGCCATCCCCTTACTAAGTTGTCTTGCTACTTCGTTAGGCGATAAACCTCCAACAAACCCGGCAAGCAACCCAAACCCTAAGAATAATCCTGCAAGTTCTGTCGTATACCATTCATATTTAATGACTCCAAATACCAGCAGTCCAAGATTTATGGCAAGTACTATAAGTACGAGTTTATGCTTTGTTGTAAATTCACCTATTTCTTCTATTTCAAAATCTTTTGGGTCTCTTTCTCCTTTATAACCATAAATAATACTTTGTGTTGGATCTTTTTTAATTTTTTTTGCATAGCTGATAATGAACCATACTCCTATTACAAAGAATACTACATAACATATTAATCTATATACAATTCCTGAAAACAACGGAAGTTCTGCAATGTTTTGCGCTACGCCTATTGTAAAAGGATTTAGAAATGCACCTGCAAAACCAATCCATGCTGCAGTACGAACAATATGAAATCCAACTACTCTATCATACCCCAAGGCTACTGCCATTGCAGCTCCCAAAGGAATAAACGGTATGGTTTCTTCAGCGAATCCAAACGCTGCTCCTACTAAAGTGAATAAAAATGTTATGATCACCAGAAGTGGTGTATCTTTACCCTCCATCTTCCGGACAATGCTGAGAATTCCGGCATCCAAAGCGCCTGTCCCTCTTATAATCTGTATGGCGCCTGATATTAGGAAAATAAATGCAATAATACCTGCCGACCTTCTTATACCTTTCGGTATTGCTTGCAGCATACCAAATAAATCTACGGATTGGTCTTCAACATACTCAAAAGATTCCGGTACAATAACGGTTTTCCCTGATGCCTCGTCTTTAACTCTTTCATATGAGCCTGATGGTATTATCCATGTACATAAAGTAGCAATTAGTATTAGTGTAAATATGATTACATAAGCATTAGGCCTTTTTAGTCCTCCTATAAAGCTGTTTTTATTTTTTATAGTAGTGTCAGACATTATTTACCTCCTTTTTTTATCCACTCTCGTAATAAACTCATCAAAAATTCTCTTAGCTTTAATATCCTTAAATGCTAACTCTTCAGGATGAAATTGTACACCTGCAAAAAATTCATTGCTTGTAGTTTCTACGCCTTCTATGACACCGTCTTCCGATACGATAGATGAAATAAAATGATTGGGAACTTTTTGTGCTTCCTGAATGTGAAAACTATTGACTTCCCATTTGCTTTCACCTAGAATATTGTGAAATAAGCTGCCCTCTTTAATATTGACTTTGTGCCACGATTCATAGCCTGGTATATTTTGTTTATGTCCATCAATGGTTTTATTCCCAAGATTACCACCAAAATTTTCGATAATCATTTGATAACCTCTACAAATACCCAGAACAGGAATTTTCTCATCCCATGCTCGCTTCATAAGTTTTGATTCAAAATAGTACCTTATAGGCTGTTGCTCTTTTAATGAAGGCATATTTTCTTTGTTATATTTTTTTGAATCTCCTCCCCCTGTAAAAATGAGGCCGTCTACTAAAGAAATTATTTGGTCGATATATTGATCTATATTTTCCTTTTCGAAATCAGGTGTTAAAAGAATAGGTAGACCATTAGAATTTGTTACTGCTTCAACATATGGTTTTCCAACATAATAATATCCTCCTGCATCTGATTCTCCCCACGTTTCAATACTCCATGCTGTTGTAACACCTATAATGGGTTTCATACTTTACCTCCATTCAATATTTAGAATCCGTTAATTCATAATACCTGAAACTTTTAAATTTCAAAGGGATTTTTAATAATTTAACTGAAGATATTTTTTAAAGAATTAGAAAAAACCAGAGGGTTTGTGTTTTTGAGATATACTGACAAGGCTACAGGGTAGAAGACATTTTAAAGAACTCTCAACTAATTATTGAATACAACCTTTTTATCTTTCCTATTCCCTCCTTTTTGTCATAATATTATGTATTTCAATAAATAGACTTAAGCCCCTTTATACATAATAGATTTCTAAACTATATAAACTGGCTGAGAATTGGTCATATACTTTCAATAAATTGGTTATAACCAATTTAGTAATATTATAACATGTCCAAAAACACGAGTCAATATTATATATTTTTTTCTTTTTTATTTTAAGTTAAGGCATATTACAAAAGCTTCATCATTAGAATTTATTTTTTTTGAGCCTTAATCCCAAAATCAAACTTGATAATGGCTAATAGTCAATTGCTTTGCTACACTTGTTATTGCACCACAATTATTAACTAAACAGTTCATTCATCCATAGCAAAACTAAAAAAAGGTAAAAAAAACGGTCTTTATTTTAACCATAAAGACCGTTTTATTTGTATATGTAATAATAAACAAGATCATGTCCCAACATGTCATAACCACTCGAATTTTACAAACTATTCTCTTGTGCGTTTGATGTGGAATCTATATTTATCCGCTCTATATTTAGCTGTTCTGAATTCCAGCGGTTTATGATCTCTGGAATATATGATGGATGTTACAAGCATAAGCGCTTTGCCTTCATTTATTTTCATAATTTTTGAAGTTGCTTCATTACAATTTGCAGCTTCAAAGGTTTGATCGATAGTCCCCAGTAATATGTTTATTTTTTTATAAAGATCGAATGTAGAAAAAGCTTTATGCTGCTTTATATTTTCTTCTGCTGCTTCTATCATTTTAATGCCGATGTCATAAGGAAAATATGAATCATAACACACCATTGGTTCATCATCCGCTAACCCGAGCAATACTAAATTCACAATCTGTTCCGATAAATCACATTTCAAAATATTTGAAAGTTGAAAATCGACCGGGATAATTTCTGTTTTGACGATTTCACTTTTCCCTTTCAAGCCTTTCGTAAACAAAGTCTTACTAAAGCTTGTTAACTTCTCCAGCCCTTGATGGATGACCGGCTCTTTAACAAATGTGCCTTTACCTTGAATTCTATATACCAATCCATCTTTTTCAGCCTCTGCAATGGCTTGTCTTACAGTGATTCGACTCACATTATACTTTTCACAAAGTTCTCTTTCAGATGGTATTTGGTGATTAGGTTCCAATCTGCCACATTCTATTTCATGTTCTATTTTTTCTTTTATTTGCATGTATAAAGGTTTTGAGGTATTATTCTCCATCCTGTTCATCACATCTTTCTTTTCAAACTGATAGCAGCCTTTTTTGAATGCATTATATCATAATATTAGAGATATCTCATTATAACATGTTATGCCTTCATATAACATATTCAACCTCATCTTATTATCATACCTTAAGTGCGTTATTTTCTATGGTTTTGATTAGAGCCTTTTTGGCATCCTTCATAATTTTTTGGATAATTTCATCACAAGATTCTATTCTATCAATTACCGTTAGACTTTGACCTGCTTGTATGGATCCCCACTCCACATCTCCATCACATGCTCCTTTTTTATTGGTTCCAATAAATACTTTTCCCAATTCTTCTTCTGATCCACCTTGCTTTTCAAGCTCTAAATATTGATCTGTCATTTTATTTCTTATGCCTCTCACATAATGCTTATGCAGATATCCTGTCAGCACTGTATCCGTATCAACGGCCTCAACCACTTTATTCTTAGCATTCGGATGGGCATTACATTCTGTGGATGCATAAAATCTTGTACCCATTTGTACACCTGCAGCACCCATCACCAATGCCGCCATTAGGCCGCGTCCATCGGCGATACCGCCCGCAGCGATGACAGGTATGCTCACTTCCGGGATTACTTGTGTCATAAGCGCCATAGCAGTTAAATTCCCCACATGTCCTCCTGCTTCCATTCCTTCTATGACAATGGCGTCTGCACCATTTTTTTCTACTCTTTTAGCCAGCCTTACATTGGGCACGACAGGAATCACTTTCACATCAGCTTTGCGAAGCATTTCTATATATGGCACCGGGTTTCCGGCTCCTAAAGTTGCAAAAGCCAGTTTTTCATTGCATACAAGCTGCGCTATTTCATCTCTATTTTGTCCCTGAAGCATAATATTCACACCAAAAGGCTTGTCGGTCATCTTGCGGGCTATTTGGATTTGCTCTTCTACCCAAGCTGTTGTTCTTCCCCCTGCGGCAATGGTGCCTGCTCCACCTGCGTTAGATACTGCAGCTGCCAATTCTCCATCCGATACCCAAGCCATTGCGCCTTGAATAATAGGGTATTTTATTTTTAGTAATTCCATTAATTTTGTTTTCATGTTCTGCCTCCGATTTTTTAAAATTCAACGTTTTTCATTGCGACATACTTTAACCCAGATTATACCATACAACCAATTTTTTGTTAAGATATCTGAATGTTAAAATTGTATTAATATATTTTAAACAAAAATACGCCGCACTACAAGTCTAATCTATCTAAAGAAACCAAAAAAACATCAAAACCCTAATCAGTGGATTTCATTTTGTAGGTTCCATATGCAATACCTACTAATAAAATGATGCCCACATAGCCTTCTATGGCATATAGGTATTTAACTAAATTCGAAAAACCGAGCCGGCTTAAGAAAAAAGCCACTATCGCTACCAATACAATGATTAGACTTTCTTTATTTTTAAATTTTGGATACTCGGTTATCCTTTTCACCGTTCCATACAGGCTGCTCACTGCTGTTGTGAAGATGGCAACCAATAGCACCCCTGCATACAAACCTTGTATCTGAGGTGATATCTTGCCGGCTACATATACCATAGGAATTTCAATCATTTTGATATCATGTATATTGGCAAGCAGCGTTAAGCAAATCATCATGGAACCAACGCCTATTCCTAAACCCCCATTAAAAGCGCCCCATTTTAAAGTCCTGAGGTTTTCAGCTCTAATTCCCAAAGCGCCTAAAATAGCAATGGCTATGATGATATTGTAGGAAGTATATAAAATAGCAGCCGACCACCAGTTTTTAATAAGGCTATTGTTCTCAAGAACGATCAATGCATCTGGATTAGGTGGTGTTTTTATTATAGAAAAGGAACTTATTATTACCACGGATACCAATAAAAAAGGAACTATAAAACGCATAGAATGAATAATTCCATCAATCCCTCTCAGCACCGTTACGATGGCTAAAACCATCATAATAAGGTTTCCGGCAATATAAGGTAGATGAAACTGCTGATTTAACAAAGCCCCGGTTCCTGCAATCATAACTACCAACGCACCGAACAAGAAAAAGGACACCAAAACATCCATAATCCTTCCCAGATATTTACCCGACGAATATTGTATGATATGAGAAAAAGAATGTGCATTAAGCTTCCGTCCAAGTCTCATAATCATATATCCGTATATGACAAATAAAATCGTCGTTAGTATTAGCCCATATAATCCTTTTGAACCAAATCGAACAAAAAATTGAAAGATTTCCTGCCCTGATGCAAATCCGGCACCTATAATCGTTCCAATATATGTAGCTGTTATTTCAAAAGCTGAAACACCTTCTCTTTTCATTAAATCACACCCTTTTACTTAGTTTATGTGTAAAAAGGTTTTATCATAACATCTTTAATGTTTTACAGGTTATCGAAAAAGTACTAGAAAAATGAATGCAGGTGTATGAATATTCGTTTTTTTGTGTTCATTTGGTCAGAAAATTTAGGTGGCAGATGGGCT
>JANQMT010000107.1:0-104424 GCA_028279945.1 Clostridia bacterium | reverse complement strand
TAATATAAAATCTATTAAATTATTTCCTAAAGCAACAGGTGATGATAGGACTATAAAGTTGCTATATATTGGAAATTTAGGATTGTCCCAAGATATTTTGGAGCTTATACAAATAATTGAAAATATAGATGATAAAAAAATACAGTTAAAAATTATTGGAGAAGGAGCGGAAAAAGAAAAGCTAGCAGAATATATTTATAATAATAATTGCAATAATATTTCAATAGCACCTCCAATTCAGTATGATAAAAGAGGTTTAATGTATAGAAAAGCAGATTATTTGGTTGTTAAATTAAAAAGTGATATAGCTTATTCAAACTTTATACCTTCTAAATTATTTGATATAATGTCTTTTGGAAAGCCTGTAATATATATTGGCCCAAAAGGTGAAGTTTCTAAAATTATTAATGAAGCTAATTGTGGTATTACTATAACTGAAAAAACTTTAAAAGAAAAAATAGAACAAATTAAAATTTATTTCAATAGGTTTGAATGTAATGACTTCTTACGAGATGAAGTCTATGAATTAGGTATTAATGGGATTAATTATATAGATAAAAACATGAATGATAATAGTATTGAACTCTTAAAGTGAGGTTGAAATGAACATTTTTAAAAGAGCATATAACGATTTTAATAAATACAAAGAGTATTTTTTTTATACTGTTAAAAGTAATTTAAAGGCAAATATATCAGGGTCATACTTAGGTTATCTATGGTGGTTATTAGACCCATTTATGTTTATGCTAGTTTATGTATTTGTTGTAGATATTATTTTTAAACGTGGTGGTCCTAATTTTCCTATATTTGTTTTCTGTGGACTGCTTTCATGGAAGTGGACTTCTACTTGTATTTCTCAGTGTTCAGATAGTATTCGGTCTAAAGCAGGTATCTTAAAACAAGTATATTTGCCAAAGTTCCTACTACCACTTATTAATACAACGGTGAATAGCATTTACTATCTGTTTGGACTGATAGTGCTATTTATTATGTTACCTTTTTATAAAATAGATTTTTCTTTGCATATACTAGAGTTTATTTTTGTATTCATAGTTCAATTTTTATTTGTATTTGGATTAGGATTATTACTATCACATATAGGTGTATATGTCTCTGATTTGAAGAATATATTATCTTTTTCAATTAGATTTTGGTTTTATATGTCACCTGTTTTATATAACATAAATAGCTTACCAGAAAAATATATTAACATTTTTTATATAAATCCAATGACAACATTGTTTGAAAGTTATAGAAATGTATTCATGTATAGAGAAAGCCCTGAATATTTGATGCTTGGAGTATGGACAGTAATAAGTATTATTTTAATATGGTGGGGACTAAAAGTATTTGAAAAGTATGATAGAACTTATACAAAGGTGATATAGATGGAAAAAAAATTAGCACTTATAGTTAACGATGTTTCTTTAAATTACGAGTTTGTACAGAGTAAAAGTATAAAAAGGGAAATAGTTTCTAAATTTAAATTTTGGAAAAAAGAAAACAAGACTAAGAGTATACAAGCGTTAAAAAATATTTCTTTTGAAATAAATAAAGGTGATAGTGTAGGTATTATTGGTAGAAATGGTGCAGGTAAATCTACATTGCTTAGAGTTATAGCAGGAATATTTAAACCTGAAAGTGGTCAAATAAATATAGAAAATCAAAAAGTATCGCTATTAGCTTTAGGAACAGGATTTCAACAAGAGTTATCTGGTGTCGAGAATATATACCTTAACGGATTATTGTTAGGGCTGAGTAGAAAAGAAATAAAAAGCAGGATGAAAGATATTATAGAATTTTCACAGCTAGGTGAATTTATTAATTATCCGGTAAGGACTTATTCATCTGGTATGCGCTCAAGGCTTGCTTTTTCAACAGCATCACACGTAGACCCTGATATACTTCTAATTGATGAAGTAATAGGAGTTGGAGATGAAGAATTCAAAAGAAAGAGTAGTGAAAGGATAATGAATTTGATTAGTTCAGAAAGAACAGTCGTAATTGTTTCCCATAACTTAGCATATGTTAAAGAAATGTGCGACAAAACAGTGTGGCTAGAAAAAGGAGAGATGGTTATGTTTGGAGATACTGAAAAGGTTGTAGAGGCGTATATAAGTGAAACAAGAAAAAAATAAAAAAGCATGTATGTTTGTTTGGAATAATTTTATTAATGACGCTAGAGTGTATCGTGAATGTAAAGCACTTGTTAAGGCTGGTTTCGATATTACTCTTGTGTGCTTAAGGTATAAAGGTGATAATTTACCGAAAAAATGTGTAGAAGATGGAATAAAAGTTATTAGAATTAATACAAATTTGCATCTCAAAAAATCTCTCTTTGGTAAACTAATTCGTTATATTTTGCCGGTTATTAAAATGCTAATTATTGGATATATACAAAATGCCCATTTTTATCATAGCAACGATTTAAACACGCTTGTCCATGGAGTTATTTCAGCTAAATTTAGATTAAGGAAAAGCAAATTGATATATGATTCCCATGAAGTTCAGACAGATAGAACTGGATATACAAGTAATAAAATCAAATTACTAGAAGATTTTTTAATTAAGTATGTTGATAAGATGATAATGACTACGGATACAAGAGCAGAGTATGTTTCTAAGCTATATAATATACAAAAACCAGTTGTGATACATAACTACCCTGAGTATTATGACGTAAATGATATTAATCCTATTGATATTTGGGCTATGTGTGGTATAGATAAGGAGAAAAAAATACTATTATATCAAGGCGGAATACAAGAGGGGAGAGGTCTTGAAAATCTTATAGAAGCTATGAAATATGTTGATGAAGGAATACTTGTATTAATAGGTAATGGCAAGTTAAAAGATAAGTTATTTAATCATGTAAATCTACTAGATTTACATGATAGAGTGAGATTTTTACCAGCTGTGCCATTAGATGAACTAAGAAAATATACTGCATCTGCTACGATTGGCTTTCAAGTAGTTCAAAATACATGTTTTAATCACTATTCGGCTCTTTCTAATAAATTGTTTGAATATATTATGGCTGAAGTACCTGTTATTGCAACCAGTGGCTTGCCAGAAATAGAAAGAGTTATTAAAAAAGATGGCTGCGGAGTCGTCGTTGACACATCTGACCCTAAGAATATTGCGTTGACAGTAGAAAAATTATTAAGTGATAAAAATCAATATGATAAATGCAAACAAGCCTGTGTAATTGCAAAGGAAAAGTATTATTGGAAAAAAGAAGAAAATAAGTTTTTAAGAATGTATACTGTAGATATTTAGGAGAAAAAAATGAAAGAAAAACAAGTTTTGCTTAAAGATGGATGCATAATAACAGGGTTTGAAAATGATTATATTATGAACATTATCAATACAACTCATGACTTCTATGAAAAAAAAGCATTGGAAAGATTTTCGAAATACTTAGACCAAAAAGGTGTTATATATGATATTGGAGCGAATATAGGCAACCATACGGTCTATTTTAGTAAGTATTTATGCCCAAAAAAAATATATGCTTTTGAACCAGTTCATGAATGCTTTGATTTACTTTCAAAAAACATTAAGCAAAATAATATTCCAAATGTTGAAATACATAATGTTGCGGTGGGTAATATGAATAGTACCACTTCAATGGAAATAGATACTACAAACATAGGTTCTTCTAAGATAAGTATAAAAAATTTAGAAGATAATATACAGGTAATAACTCTTGATAGCCTTAATATTAATCCACCAGATTTTATTAAGATAGACGTTGAGGGTTATGAGCAATTTGTATTGAGTGGTGCAAAAAAAATATTAACTGAGCATTCACCCATTATTTGGGTTGAAATATTTCGTAATAACTTCCTTAATGTTGATAATTTATTGACTGAATTCGGATATTGTTGTCTGGAAAAATATGAGCATAATTATATTTATAAGAAACCTAATAACGAAAATGAAAAAGATTTGTTTATACAAAATCTAAAGAAATACACTTTTGAATATTACGATACCATTTTAGAAGAAGCGAGAGCTAAATATAAATATATTTCCCAAAATGAAAAAATGTTAAAAAAGACAATTGATAATGCTAATTTAAAATATAGAGAAATGACTCAATCTGCTAACATAATAAAAGAAAGGCTAAAAAATACTACGGAAAATTTAGAGGAGAAAAAGAAAGAAATAAAAGAGATAAAAAATCTTATATCTTTTAAAGAAAACGAAATAGCAGAGATAAAAAAAGAACTGGATAGAACAAGAGAAAAGAATAGTAAAAGAGAAAATGAGATAGCAGAGATAAAGAAAGAACTGGATAACACAAGAGAAAAGAATAGTAAAAAAGAAAATGAGATAGCAGAGACAAAGAAAGAGCTTAATGAAGCAAGAGGAAAGTATAGAATAGTTACAGCTAATGAAAGAAAAATAAAGCAAGATCTCTATAACAACAAAATAAAATCAGAAGAAATGATAAATAAATTAAATGAGTATATGTTAGTGATAGAAGATTATTATAATAAGTTTAATGAACTTAACGATAAAAGAAAATATTTGCTTGAACGGACCGATATTTTAAATAAACGTAATAACATGATTAATGATAGGTATAAAGCTCTAAGAAATTCTAAACTCGGCAAGATTACGTTGAAATACTGGGCACTAAGAAAGAAGATAGGTATATAGGATGGTTAATAGTGATTGGATAAAAAAAGAAAAAAAATATTTAAGTCAACTATCAACAAAAAGTAAATTGTATGATAACACCCAAACTTATAGCCATAATGATTACGAAAAAAAATCTATAAGTAGTGAGGTAGATATTTCTAAGTATAACGAGGAATTTGTTTTAACAATTACTGATATTTCAGAATGTTTATATTATGATAACAGTAAGTTTGTTCAAGAAGGTAATGCGATAACTTCTAAAGGTTCAGTATCAAACTATATTAGTATTCTAGAGAAAAATCTTGGATTTAGTTCTCCTAGCAAGGAATATGCCATAGATGTTGATTCAGACTATTTATATCATATAGAGTACCAAGGTGATGAAGGAGTAAATACTGATACCTTACTTTTTGTTATTTTTTATAATGATAGAGAAAAGGTTGAAGTTAATACTTTAAGGATTGGACAATCTAGTAGTTTTAGACCTACTAATGTAGCTAAAACAATGAGATTAGCACTTAAAATGGAGGGAAGGGGAAGATTTAATTTTGGCAAGATTGTTATAAAGAGAAGAAAAAATATTGAAGAGTTATCTTATATGGATTATAAAAAGCTAGGGGTAGAAGATGAAAAAGAGATAGCTGATTTAGTTGTTGCTTGTATCTTTGATGAGTTCACTACAGAGTGCTATAAGCATGAGTGTGAACTGTTACCAATTACGCCATATAATTGGGAAGCTATTTTTACTCTAAATAATCCTGATATCTTTGTTTGTGAGTCTGCATGGGAAGGTAATGACGGAGAATGGTCAAGGAAAGTAGCATATCGAGATGAAGATAATATAAAAATTTTAAAAAACATTATTAAATATTGTAAAAAGAGAAACATACCTACAGTATTCTGGAACAAGGAAGATCCTACACATTTTGATGTTTTTATTAACACAGCCAAAATATTTGATTACATTTTTACTACAGAGTCTAACTGTATATCGAAATACAAGAATGCTGTTAAAAAAGATAATGTATACGTATTACCTTTCGCAGCGCAACATAAAATACATAATCCAATTAAGACTATAAATAGAAAACACTGTGCTTGCTTTGCTGGTTCATATTATGCACACAAATATCCTGAGAGAAGAAGAGATATAGAACGACTTTTAGACGCTTCCAAAGAAACGATTGGAATAGAAATATATGATAGAAAACATGGTCTTAATGATAAGAACTTCATTTTTCCTGAGAGATTTAGACCTTTTATTGTGGGTAAACTAAATCCGTTTGAGTTAGAAATTGCAAATAAAGGCTATGACGTTATGATTAATGTCAATAGTGAAAAAGATTCACCGACAATGTTTTCTAGGCGCGTTTTTGAAGGTCTTGCGTGCGGAACGCCCGTAGTAAGCGCATATTCCAATGGAATAAAGAATATATTTGGTGACTTGGTTGTATCAAGTGATAATGAAGAAGAATTAAAATCTGAATTCAATAAGTTGGCAACTGATGAAGCCTATTATAAAGAAAAGAGAGATAATGCAATTAGACAAATAATGAGTGAACACACTTATTCCCATAGATTAAAGACAATATGCGATATAGCTGGAGTAAAAGTAAAAGATTTTAATGATAAACTAACTATTATTTCAAAATTATCAGATATTTCTAATCTAAAAAATATCATTCATGAATTTGATAATCAAAGTTACAAAAATAAAGAACTTATAATTCTTATAAAAGGTGATGCACCGAGCCTTGTAAATAAGCTAATGGATCGAGAGGATATACGGTGTATATACGATAATTATTATGAAAAAGAAAGAGTTCACTGTGAAAAGGTAATAAAGAATAATGTTGTAGGTTATTTAGATGGTAATCGGAAGTATCCTAAAGATTATTTTAAGGACTTAATGTATGCAATGCGGTATTCATACAGCAACATTATAAGTTATGCACAGGATGATATGAGTGAATATACTTATGTACCTGATGCAAAAATAAAGCAATCTGTAGTTAACATCGACCAGCTTAATACAGTAGATTTCTATGAACTTATTCAAATGTTTAATAAAAATATCAGTTGTAAAAAACTGTTTAAATCAGGTAACAGAATTTTTGCAATCAGCAAAGGAGGTAATTATGAGAAATATTAACATACTTAATAATTTAGATATTAGTCTAGGTTATAATTGTGTTTCCTCAAACCCATTTGATTTTGTTTTAACTTCGAAAATCAAAGATATATATAGAGAGATTGTTACAATTTTTGTTTATAAAAATGAAATGATAAATTCTGAGAATATTTATAAATATATTGTTACAAGTTTACATGACTACGAAGAAATAGTTTATAAATATAATATACCACGAAAAAAAATTTTCATTTCTTCTATAGAAAATATAGAGAACGATATAGAGTTCATAATAAAAAAATATATTTCTAAAAATATTGAAACTTTCAGCAAGATTAAAGTGTCAAAAGATGCTGTTAAATGGAACACTACAAGTGAAAAAGTCAAACTTCAAAATCAAGATGACTATTTAATCATTAACAGCTCATTAGAAAAAAGTGAAGTGGAATATATTCACTATGAGAAGATAACTGGTTTTAGCGATTTAAATGGAGTTTGTGTTTCATTAGATAAAAATCAGAATTATGATATTGGTATAGAGGGGGATGTATGTGGAGATATTCAAACAAATTTTTGTTTTATAACTTTTTCAGATAAGGAAATTGTAAATAATGAACAAGTTGCTATAAATCGAATATTACATTTTAACTCTAATGAAGTAGAAAAAAGTGCAAAAATTGTTATAAGAGTTTGTGGAAGAGGACGAGTTACTATTAAGAAAATTAAAATTATTGATAAGGATATGGATTTTAAACCTAATGATTACTTAGTATTAACAAACATATATCCTTCTAATGAAGATTTATATAGAAATGGATTTGTACATAGAAGAGTCAAAAACTATGAAGAATATGGAGTAAATTGCGATGTGTTTACAATAACTAAAAATAAATTTCTTGGCTCTTATAAATTCGATGGAATAACTGTTAATTATGGGGATGAAGAAGTATTAATTAAATATCTTAAAAAGAATAATTATAAGAAAATATTGATACACTTTGTAAATAAAAATATGATTAACTCTATTGAAAAAAGCGAGGTTGACAGTAGTGTTATTGTGTGGATACATGGTCATGAAACCGAGAGATGGCAAAGGCGTATTTTTAATTATTCTGAGGAAGAGATACTACAAAATAAGGAGAAGTGGGCAAAACAAGATGATATAAAAATGGATTTTATGAAAAAAATTTATACTGATAAAAATATTAAATTTGTATTTGTGTCAAAATGGTACAAAGAAGAAGTGGCAGAAATCGATACTAATTGCAAAGTGGTAAATAGTACTATTATTCCAAACGTGATCGATACATCAGTTTTTAATTATGAAGTTAAACGAGCAGATAAAAGGAAAAAGATACTTACAATAAGGCCATTTTCGTCTAAAAAATATGCAAATGATTTATCTGTAAATGCCATATTAGAATTAAGTAAAGAAGAATTTTTTAGTGAACTTGAATTTAATATTTTTGGTAAAGGCTCCTTTTTTTATGATGTATTAAAACCCATTGAAGAATTTCAGAACGTGAAAATACATAATGAGTTTTTAACACAGGAACAAATATCAAAATATCATAGTGAAAATGGTATTTTTCTTTGTCCAACTAGGCTTGATGCGCAGGGTGTGTCTATGTGCGAAGCTATGAGTAGCGGGCTGGTTCCCGTGACGAGTGGTGTAACAGCAATACCTGAATATGTTCCTCCAAACTCTGGTATTTTAGCAAATGAAGAGGATTATAAAGGTCTAGCTGACGGCATAAAAAAGTTGTATTATAATCATGATCTATTCAATGATATGTCTAAAAATGCAAGTGAGTTTATACGAAAAAAATGTGGTGTTGATGAAGTGATAAAGAGCGAGATAGAGATTATAAAAGAGTAATGAACATTATAAGTTAAACAATGGAGCAAGAGGCGAAAAAGAATGATATTTAATTCAGTAAAATTTTTATTTTTTTTTCCACTAGTAATAGTAATATATTTTTTATTGCCAAAAAGGTTTACATGGGCTTGGCTTTTGATAAGTAGTTACTATTTTTATATGAGTTGGAATCCCAAATATGCAATCCTCATTTTAGCATCAACTATTATTACATTTATAAGTGGATTGCTTATTGACAAAGAAAATAAGAGCAGTGCAGACAATAAAGTTAAAATAAAAAAGAAGAGAAGGTGGGTTGCACTTAGTTTTGTAATTAATCTTGCGATACTTTTTTATTTTAAGTATTATAACTTTTTTACTGAAAATTTAATAAGCTTTACAGAAAAGTATGGGGGAGCAATTGACATACCGCTAAGTGCAGCACTTTTACCTGTCGGAATTTCGTTCTATACATTTCAGGCACTAAGTTATACTGCAGATGTATACCGTGGTGATATAAAAGCAGAAAAACATTTTGGACATTATGCACTGTTTGTGTCATTTTTTCCACAACTTGTTGCAGGACCTATTGAAAAATCTAAAAATTTTCTTCCACAAATTAAAGAAAAACATAGTTTTAATTATGAAAGGGTAAAAGATGGATTACTTTTAATAGGTTGGGGGATTGCCAAAAAAATTGTTATTGCAGATAGGCTTGCAGTTGTAGTTAATACTGTCTATAATAATCCTACTGAGTATCAAGGCATACCATTGATTATTGCAACATTATTTTTTTCTTTTCAGATTTATTGTGACTTTTCAGGGTATAGTGATATTGCAATTGGTTGTGCAAAAGTAATGGGCTATAATCTTATGGAAAACTTTAAAAGACCTTATTTTTCAAAGTCTATAGCAGAATTTTGGAGAAGGTGGCATATTTCCCTTGGAACATGGTTTAAGGACTACCTTTACATTCCACTTGGTGGAAATAGAGTTAGTAGATTTAGAGTTTATATCAATTTAGCTATAGTATTTTTGGTAAGTGGATTATGGCATGGGGCAAATTGGAAATTTGTTATATGGGGTGCGCTTCATGCGTTTTATCAAATAGCCGGACAAGTCACTCAAAATAGTAGACAACTTATTATCGAAAATTTAAAAATCAATAAAAACACATATAGCTATGGAGCTTTTAAAAAATTAACTACATTTGCTTTAGTCGCTTTTGCTTGGATATTTTTTAGAGCGAATTCTTTTGGTGATGCGATTTATATAATTAAGAATATATCTCTAGTAGGATTTAATGATGTTTTTAAAGGTTCTCTTTATGAATTAGGGCTTGATAAGCCAGATTTTATTTTAAGTTGTGTAAGTATTATAGTTTTACTATGGATTGATAAGTTGATTGAAAATATTGATATATTTAACGTATTTAGAAACGAAAACATACTTTTTAGATGGGCGGTTTATTATATTATTATTTTTGTAATTATATTATTTGGATTTTATGGAGGCTATAATGAGAGCAACTTTATTTACTTCCAATTTTAATAAAATTTTCAAAATAGGATTTTTTATATTGATTTTTATAATACTATTTCATCAATTAGGTCTTAGTATTTATGAAAGAAGTAGTATGAGTAATAAATGGAAAGCTGTATATGAAGCCAAAGACAAATTGGATGTTGTATTTGTTGGTAATTCTCATGTTTATTGTACATTTAATACAGACCTTCTAACAAAATCAGGTATTAATTCATGTATTGTAGGAACTGGTTCAGAAACTTTTGGTATGACGTACTATAACATTAAGGAAATTTTAAGAGTAAAGCCTCCTAAAATTCTTGTAATAGAGATATATAGTTTGTTTAGAGATGATGAAGATATTGATATAAGAGACAGAAAAATATATAGTATGCATTCAATGAAATTTTCTCGTAATTTAATTGATTATATTACTGAGACTTTGGAGTATAATGATTATTTAAACGCACTATTTCCACAAATATATTTCCATGACAAGTGGAAAAATATATCTCAATTTAAAGATAATTATAATCGTAATACATCTATAAGTACATATCTTTATGGGTTTAAGAGAATTGAAAGTGTAATATCTGAAGAAGATTATAATAACAGACAAAAAAAGACAGTACTTCAGAAAACTATATCTGAAAAAAATTTTAATAGGCTTAAAGAAGTAATAGAATTATGTGATAAAGTCGGAACGGAAGTTTTATTTGTAAAAGCACCTGTTTTAGAGAATGGTCAAGCTTTTAATTATGGGATTGAAAAAATAGAATCAACATTTAATAGAGAGGTTATTAATTACAATAACAAACTTGATGAACTTGACTTATTAAGACATGATTTCTTCGATATTGAGCATGTAAATCAATACGGTGCAAATAAGGTTACATTAGATTTTGCTGATAATGTTTTATGCAATAATTTCGGTTTTGAATATGATTTAAAAAATTCGAGAGCAGTACTAGAAATCGAAGATTTAAACTTAGACCAATATGAAAATGAATATAAATTTACAGTTGAAACTTACTCTGAAAATTTAGTATATGCATTCTATTTATATAAAAATAATGAAAAGCATTTAACACAAAAGTATTCTAAAAAAAATTATTTTAATTTTTCAATACAAGAAAAAGGCAAATACAAAATTCAATATTTTATAGCTGATAAATATGAAGATTATACAAATCCAAAAAACATTCCTTCTGATAGAAAAAGAGCAGCTTATTTCGAAGAAATAATAATACAGTAAAGGATTATGATAAATGTTTGAAAATAAATTGAAAAAATATTTAATTTGGATTTTACTCATGATTATACTGTTAAAAAAGGTGGATGTGCCAATGTTTGAAAATAGTATTCAAAATTTCTCTAACCATACTTATGGTATTACAATAGATATTTATAATTATGAACCTTTTTCAGAGACTGAAAAAGCATATATCTCTTATGCAGATAAACTTATGAACGAAAAACTAATCGTACACAAAGTATTTGATGATTTTCCTGATTATAATAGGAAAAATATAAATTGGGATATACAATATGGTGAATCACAAGGGACATATCAACTATATTTACAATGTTTAAACCCTATTGCAATTTTATCTATGGCATATAGATATAATAATAACGAAGAATATTTATTATTAGCTAAAGATATTTTGAATAGCTGGTTAAATTATGAAAAAAGTAATCCAGAGAATAGAATGCTTTGGTACGATCATGGAACGGCGCTAAGAGTAGAAAATATTATTTACTTCTTGCTTACGGTAAATTCAATAGAAAACCAAAAAATTGTGGATAATAATCTGCATAATGAAATAGTATTAAGCCTGAAAGAGCATGTAGAATTGTTAATGTCAGAAGAGTTTTATACAAAGAATCATAATCATGGTATTTTTCAAGATAGAGCTTTAATATATTTGAGTTATTTTCTGAATGATGATAGTAGTAGTGAAATGCTTAAACTTGCAAAAGATAGATTAAGCACTCAAAAAGATTTTGCATTTAATCAAGATATGGTACATGTTGAAAATTCTCCGGGATATCATATTGGAGCTGTAGATATGTTTTACAAAATATCACAATTTTTAAATGATGTTAATGATGTAGATGCTAAACATTATCAATCTAATATTGATGATGCAAATAAATTTAATACTTATATTACAAAACCAAATACAGGACTTGCAGAGATTGGCGACACTAATTCTATTTTACAAGGTAAAATATCAGGAACAGGATACAGATTTAATTCTGAAAACTTACTATATGCTACAACCCTTGGAAAAAAAGGTAAGAAACCAATAGAAAAAAGTGTATTGTTTCCATATTCAGGATATTATTTATACAGAGAACACTGGAACAAAGAGAATTTTATTGAATCTGATTGGCTTATGTTTAAGTCAGGCTATACTTCAAAAACTCATAAACATGCAGACGATTTATCATTTATGCTATATTCAAATGGGTATGATATTTTTGTTGACCCAGGCTGGTATAACTATGTGATGGGTAATAAATATCGTGATTATTTGATGTCATCACATGCACATAATACTATTGTTGTTGATGATAAGACATATTCATATACTGAAGAAAACAGTTACAAGGTAGGCTTATTGGACTATAAACTTGATGAAAATGGTATTGATATTGTGAGTGGATTTAATAATATGTATAAAGGAGTGGAAATAGATAGGACCATATATAACCTAAAAAATAATAAGTATATTATATTTGATGATATCAAATCTGAGGAAGAACATAATTATAAACAGCTTTTTCATGTATCAGAATTTTTGGATATAATTGATAGCAATGATAATGAGGCACTATTAAAATTTAAAAACAATAGTACAACTGTAAAAATAACACAATTACTAAAAAACACAAATCTAGAAATAATAAAAGGTGATTTTGATAAGCAAAACTATGGCTATATATCAAGAAGAATTAATCACATTGAGAGTATTCCAACATTATCCTTTAATCAAACAGAAGAAAACACACAGTATATTACATTAATAGAAATACTAAAGAATGAACAACAATGTGAATATATCTTTAGTGATAATAGACTAGAATTGACTTTAGATGATTTTACAAACATAATTCACTTTGAAAGCAGACAAAGAAGTGATATAAATAAAATACAAATAAATAAAATTTCAGATAATACTTTCAAATTTACTCATTTAGGGATGCAGCCTAGTGAAACATCGTATGCTTGGTATATCATAAAGGAAAATGGTGAGGTGGAAGAAAGAATAACTTGGTCGAGTGAGAATACACTAGAATATTTTTTTAAAGATCAAGAAAATTATTTAGTTAAGTCATACCTTAGAGATGATTATGGTGTGAGAAAACAAAAAATGATTGCAAAGTTTGACTATATTAATGGACAATTCTTTGACGTTTCCAAGAATTATGAACTGAATTTCTACATTAATAAATTAAAGTATTCTAATATAGGAAATAAATACACTTTTACTGTAGATACTAATTATTTTTGGGACACTTCTTATAAATGGTATATTTATAAAGATGGTGTATACTATACTACATTGCAAAGCAATAATATTCTTGAATATGAATTTGAAGAACCTGGGAATTATACAGTATCTTTTTATGTAAAAACTAAAAATGGAGATAGGGAATTTTGGAATTATCCTATTTTATCAATAAAATAAATACATCCAGCTAATATATGGTATTATTATATGGTTTTGGGTTGGTTATGCGACCATATATTTTAGGTATCGTAATGATAAATACTAGGGGGTAGCAATTATTTTAAAAAAAATATTAAAGCACTCAAGTGCGCTAATAAAAGAATTTTTTACAACTTTTCTTTTTGGAAATAAAAATGCCAAAAAAAGATTTTTAAATATATATAGTAATAAGCTTAATAAGTTTTTTATTCTTCTAAGAAGTGATAAATTAAAAAAAGAAAAACAAATATTTTTAAATATTTTTTTAGAAAAACTAGAAAAAGTAGATTGCATAGACAAGCCAATAATATTTCTTTATTCTGGAACGACGTATGTCCAAGAGAAGAGAGGAAATAGACCAATAAGATTGACTAATGTGTGGAATTCTATGAAAATTCCTGTGATATTTTCTTATGCGAGATCTAATAAATATGAAAAAATACCAAATAATGACACACCATTTCTTTATCAGTTACCTCATGACTATACACTTGACATTATTGATCAAATAATTGAGATGGACTTTGATACTAAAGAAAAGATATTTATGGTTTCGTACCCCACTCCTGATATAATAAGATTTGTTGGTATTCTAAAAATGTATGGATGGAAAGTGCTATATGACGTGAGAGATGAGTGGGAGGAATTTCATAAAGTTGATATGGCTAGATGGTATGATGAGGCTGCGGAGAGATATTTTGTTGCAAATTGTGACGTTGTATGTGCAGTAGCAAGACCTCTTATGAAAAAAATTCAAAAATACACTTCAAATAAAATAATACAATATTCACCTAATGCATTGGATATTAGCGTCTTAGACGATTTAAAAAAGAGGGAAATAACTGAACAGTTTACAATAGGCTACTTTGGACATTTAACAGGTAGCTGGTTTAGATGGGATACTCTGATAGAAATGGCAAGAAAAAGACCTAATTGGCAATTTGACATTATCGGTCACTTTGAACCTAAAAACCTCAATCTACCAAAGAATATATTGCTTTTAGGTTCTAGAACTCATAAAGATATAAAAGAAGTATCAAGAAAATGGAGTGTAGCTATAATACCTTTTAAAATAGGACAACTATATGATTGTTCTGATCCAATTAAAGTTTATGAATATCTAGCACTAGGCTTGCCGGTTGTATCATCAATATCTAAGCAGCTTATAGACTATCCGATGGTTTCCATGGCGAAAGATACAGATGACTATATAAGAAAAATTGAAATAGCAGCGAAGACATCATTTGACAAAGAGGCAGTTGATTCATTTCTTAGCAATAATACTTGGGAAATAAGGGCAAATCATATGCTTGAACTTTTGAAAAAAGTGAGGCCAACTAACGAAGTAATTGGAGGTGAATAGAATTTGAGAATTTTATACATCTACAAATATGCTATTTTAGGAGGAGTGACGACGCAACTTGCTAATAGATTAGCTTATCTCAAAGATAAGCTAGAAGTGCATTTTTTATTTATTGAAGATTATGGTGGCATAAAAACACTACAAAACCATTCATTTATAAAAGTTACAAGTGAAATTAGAGAAATCGCAAGATATATCGACAGTATAGGTTTTGATTATGTTATAGTTATAGATACTTTGGAAGCGTATGAAGCTTTAAAATTATGTAACTCACAGCCAAAAGTAATTTCAGAAGTTCATACTACCACAACTAATTTAAAGTATCTAGAAAAACTTAAACACAATTTGCCAATGCAAATGTTTATTACGCCTTCACATTATTTAAAAAATTGTATAGATAACGTTTACGGGTTTAATGAAAAAATAGAAAGCTATGTTGTTTCTAATTGCTTAAACACTGAGTTATTTAAACCTCAAGAAACAAAAAAAACAGAAAATAAAAATATTATTTTATGGATAGGCAAACTGGATGATCATAAAAATTGGAGAGGATTTCTAGATGTTTGTGATAGATTAAAGCATATCAATAAATTAGAATTCTGGGTTATCGGTGGTTATACGGCACCGGATTATGTGGTAAATGATTTAGTCAAAACATTACAAAACCTAAATTTAATGGACAAGGTTAAATGGTATTCTAAAGTAAGGTATGATATGATGCCATATATTTACAATTATGTTGCTAGTTCGGGCGGACTAACAGTAAGTACTTCTATAAACGAATCCTTTGGTATGACAGCGATAGAGGCATTAGCTTGTAAATGCCCACTTCTTATGCCAAAAGTTGGAGCTTTATCTGAAGTTTTAGATGGAGAACTTTCGCAATTTTTATATCAGGAAATTGATGAATTATACGAAAAAATTAATATAATACTAGGAGAAAAAGAACTACACAAAATTAATACCTTACTAGCTAGAGGATATAAGAAGGTCAATGATGTCTATTCTATTAAAAATGTTGGAGAAAAGTATCTTGAGATCCTAAAAGAAAAAGTATAGAAAGAATAAGGGAGGAATAATGGGAAATTTAAAAATAAATAATCAAGATCTAAAAAATCTATTTCAATCAAAATCTATTGCATTTACATTCGATATTGATTGGGCATCTGAAGATGTAATTAAATATTGTTTCGACTATTTTGAAAAACAAGAAATCCCAGTTACGATATTTATGACACATAGAAGTGAATATTTAGAAAGTAAATTTAGTCATTCTAATTATTGTTTTGGGATTCATCCTAATTTTATAGAAGGCAGCAGTCAGGGGAAGAACTATTCAGAGATTATTGACTTTTGCAAGAAATTAAAACCTGATGTACTTGGCTCAAGGAGTCATAGGTACTTCGATATGAATGATACAAATGAATTATTACATGAAAATGGTATAAGATGGGACTCGAATACTTGTACTCATTTGGAAGTAATAAGACCGTTTATGCATCGAACGGGAATTTTGCGTTTCCCAATATTTCTTGAAGATGGAGGATACCTAAGAGCAAATGGAGATCTCAACTTCAATAAGGTAAAGAGTATATTTAATGTAGATGGAATATTAGTAATTAATATTCACCCTATGCACATGTTCATGAATTCTCCTACCTTTGAATATTCAAGAAACAAAAAAGATAATATTTCAAGAGAAAAAATGCACAATATTTCTTTAAACGATATAGATATATTCAGATATAATGGTCTTGGGATTGAAACCTTTATAAAAGAATTAGTCGAATATGTTAAAGAGAAAAAATATAGGCTTTGGACACTGGAAGATCTATATAATGAAATTTCTGATACTGAAAGCATAGATTGTAAATCTGAAAAAGTTTATGCAGAAAGTATTGGTTAATATATGAGAGAGAGGAAAAAATGATTGCTGATAACACGAAACATGGAAAAAACTTAACATATGGTAACAATGTTATAATTAAAGAAGGTTGTATTATAGGAGATAATGTAACACTTCATAACAATATAGTAATATATGAAAATACGGTCATAGGTGATGGTTGCGAAATATTTGATGGAGCTGTATTAGGAAGACCGCCTAAGAAGGCTGCTAATTTGGTGAACGAGATATCAACGGATTTAAAGCCACTTAGGATAGGAAAAAATTGTGTAGTCGGGGCTAATGTCGTGCTTTATAATAATTCTATTCTTGGTAATGATGTATTACTGGGTGATTTATGTTCAATTAGAGAAGGATGTAAAATTGGCAATAGCGTACTAATTGCAAGATGTGTGACATTAAATCATTCTGTTCAAATAGGGAACAACTGTAAAATAATGGATTTGACACATCTTGCGGGTAACATGACTATTGAAGATGAAGTTTTTATAGGGATAGGTGTTAGTTTTACAAATGATAACAACATGACTATTTTTAGTAATACTAAGAAGAAACCTGCAATTGGTGCGTATATACATAAAGGTGCAAAGATAGGCTCAGGCTCTACTATTGCTCCAAGGGTTAAAATAGGATATAATTCTACAGTAAGTGCAGGGTCATATGTTATTAGAAAAGTAAAGGATAATACGACTGTCTTAGGGGTGCCAGCAAAAAGAATATTTTGAGGATTAAGTATAATAGGAGAGCGCTAATGAAAAAAATATGTGTTATGGGGTTAGGCTATATTGGTCTTCCAACTTGTGCTATGTTTGCTAAAAATGGAGTGCAAGTTGTTGGAGTAGATATATTGAAGGAAATTGTAGATACAATCAACAAAGGAGAAATTCACCTTGAAGAACCCTTATTAGGAGACATTGTAAAAGATGTTGTTAACGAAGGAACTCTTAGAGCTTCTTTAGAACCTGAAGAAGCAGATGTATTTATTGTTGCGGTTCCAACTCCCAATAATAATGACCATTATAAGTCGTGTGATCTTAATTATGTTGTTTCTGCAACAAATGCATTACTACCATATATTAAGAAAGGCAATTTAATTATAATAGAATCAACTATTGCTCCGAGAACAATAGATGATATTATTGTGCCTTTAATTAAGGAAAAAGACTTTTCTATTGGCAGTGATATATTCTTGGCTCATTGCCCTGAAAGAGTCCTTCCTGGGCAAATAATTAAGGAAATGATAGAGAATACTAGAATAATTGGTGGGTATACACAAAGATGTACCGAAGTAGCATCTAATATTTATGAAATATTTGTTACAGGTGAAATTGTTAAAACTGATGCTAAAACAGCTGAGATGGCAAAACTTGTCGAAAATACTTTTAGAGATGTTAATATTGCTCTAGCCAATGAATTAGCTAAGGTGTGTAATAGAATAGATATAAATGTTTTAAGTGTTATAGAGATGGCAAATAAGCATCCGAGAGTGAATATTCATCAACCAGGTCCTGGTGTGGGTGGACACTGTCTTGCAGTTGATCCATATTTTATTATAGAGAAAGCACCAGAACTGTCGAGACTAATATCAATGTCGAGAGATACTAATAGCAGTATGCCATATTTCGTTGTAGATAATGTAAAGAAAATACTCGAAGATATAGCTGACCCTAAAATTGCAATATTTGGACTAACTTATAAAGGCAATGTGGATGATATAAGGGAGAGCCCTGCAATTAAGATATATCATATGCTTGAGAACCAAGGATATAGAATATCTTTGTATGACCCATACATTAAGCATGATAGAATGATGATCGAAGAGCATGATGAATCAATTAAAGATGCTGATCTTATCTTAATTTTGGCTGATCATAAAGAGTTTAAAGAATTAGATAAAAAAATTATTAAGGGAAAAATGAGAAGATCCCGTATATTTGATACTAAAAATATAGTTAAGAATATAAATACCAATGATAATGATATAGAATATATCAATATGGGCAATTTGTTTGAATATATAAAATAGAAGAAGTTTGCCTCTACAAAAGGGGACAAAGAAATTTCACCTAATACATATGAACCGTAATATTTGAAAGCCTGCTGATAATAATATTGAGAACTATATAATTTTTATAATAAATTTTAAGGAGAAAAATCTGCAAATGAAAGAACAAATAAAAAAAATAATACTAAATTGCTTAGAAGAATTAAGAGATGATAATGAGTTAGAATTTGAAATATCTGAAAATATTAAGCTATTAGGGAGTCAAGGATGTTTGGATTCGCTTGACTTTGTAAATCTTGTTGTAGAGATTGAAGAAAGAGTATCGGATGAGTTAGATAAAGATATTAGTATTTTAAATGAGAAAGCATTTTCTCGAAGCAATAGTCCATTTCTTAATATTGATACATTTTCCAATTATTTGGAGGAGCTTGTTAATGGATAGAATTATTTTAATAACAGGATCAAGAAAGGGTATAGGCAGGTATCTATCAGAGTATTATCTACAAAAAGGGTGGAGAGTTATTGGCTGTAGCAGAAGTGAAAGTGATTTAATTCATAGAAATTATACTCACTTTTGTTGTGATATTATGAATGAAGAGAACATTAAGGATATGCTTAAGAGTGTTAAAAAAGAACTTGGTCGTATTGATGTTTTGATAAATAATGCAGGTATTGCATCCATGAATCACTTTATGATCACTCCTTCTGAGACTGCTAGAAGAGTTATGGATACTAACTTTTTTGGTACTTTTGTAATGTGTAGAGAAGGCGCTAGGCTCCTTAGAAAGTCAGATAATCCTAGAATTGTCAATTTTAGTACTGTTGCAGTTCCGCTCGATTTAGCAGGAGAAGCCGCTTATGCGGCATCTAAAGCGGCTATAGAAAGCTTAACAAAAACTATGTCTAAGGAGTTAGCACATTTTAAAATAACAGTTAATACAATAGGACCAACACCAATAAGCACTGACTTAATAAAAGGCGTTCCAGAAGATAAGCTGAAGGAGTTACTTAATAGTCAAGCAATTAAGCGATATGGAAAAAAGGAAGATGTATCCAACATAATAGATTTTTATATTCAACCTGGTAGTGATTTTATAACGGGTCAGACTATCTATTTAGGAGGAGTATTTTAAATGTACGTTGATTTTATTTTGAAACAATTTAACGAGTTTAGGGGTGATATTGCTTTAGTTACAGGTAATAAAGAAATCCCTTATGATGAGCTAGAAAGAAAGTACAGATATTGGAAAAGATATCTTGATCACAGAGATATTAAGAATAGTATAGTGGCAGTTATTGGCGAATTTGATAGTGAAACGATTGGCCTAATGCTTGCAATTATAGAAAATCAGAATGTGTATGTGCCTATTTCTTATGCAGTAAAAAATACAGAAAGATACTTAGAGATATCTGAGACAAAATATCTAATTAACCCTTACGAAAATAAGACTGAAGAATTTGACCGGAAAGTAACACATAAAATTTTATTAGAAATTATAGATAATAGAAAACATCCTGGATTAATACTTTTTTCATCTGGAACAACTGGTGAGCCTAAAGCCGCTGTGCATGACTTAGTACCAATGCTTGAAAAATATCATACTCAAGGTAAAAAGATTAGATCTATAGCCTTTTTATTGTTTGACCATATTGGAGGATTTAACACTGTTATGTATAGCATTTCTAACGGATGTACTATGGTAACTGTAAAAGAGAGAAGTGTAGAGGAAGTATGTAAGGCTATAGAAAAATACAATGTTAAAGTACTACCTACATCACCTTCGTTTATTAATATGATACTATACTCTAGAATATATGAAAAATATGATATATCTTCTCTTTATTTGGTCACATATGGAACTGAACCTATGCCAGAGGCAACTCTTATTGAGTTTAATAAAATATTTCCTAATATTCGGTTAAAGCAAACATATGGTTTATCTGAGCTAGGTATAATGAGAACTAAGTCTGAAAGCTCAAACTCTCTATGGTTGAAACTTGGTGATGAAACCCACAGAGTTGATATTAGAGACGGTATACTTTGGATTAAAACAGAAATGGCTATGTTAGGATACCTTAATGCTGAGTCACCATTTGATAGCGATGGTTGGTTTAATACAAAAGACAAAGTTGAAGTTAAAGGGGAATATATTAAGATACTAGGTAGAGAAAGTGAACTTATAAATATTGGCGGGGAAAAAGTATACCCAGCTGAAGTTGAAAGTGTGATACTACAAATTGATGGTGTTAAAGACGTGATTGTTTTTTCAGAAAGTAATCAAGTTCTAGGAAATATTGTCATTGCAAAAGTTATTCTTACAGAAAATCTTAACGAAAAAGAGTACAAGAAAATTATAAAAAAACATTGTAATAATAATCTTGAAAAATTTAAAGTTCCCGTTAAGATTTACTTTGAGAAAGAAGATTTTGTAACGAGTAGGTTAAAAAGAAAAAGATAAATTGGGAACGAATTGACAATGTTGACAATGATGGGGACGGTTGACAATGGGGACGGAGCAAAGATGTCCCAAAAATTAATCACTCATTAAATAACAAGGTGATAATGTATGAGCAGACAAATTCGCAAATTGAGTAAAACAGGATTATACCATGTAATCTTCAGAGGCATTAACAGACAGAATATATTTGAAGAAGAAAATGACTATGAACAGTTTATAAAAATATTGAAAGATGTCAAGAAAGAAAAGGCATTTGAGATCTATACCTATTGTTTAATGAGTAATCATGTCCATTTACTCATTCATGAAAATGAAATAGGTGATATTTCAAATATCATGCAAAGATTACTGACTAGATATGCAGGGTGGTACAACAAGAAATATTTAAGAAGTGGTACCTTATTTGGCGACAGGTATAAAAGCGAGCCGGTTGAAAAGGATAGTTACCTATTGTCATTAGTAAGATATATTCATCAGAACCCAAAGAAGGCACGTTTAGTGACCAAATTAGAAGATTATCCATGGAGCAGCTATTGTGACTATACATCAAATAGTATAAAAAAGGATTTAGTTGAAATCAGTTATATACTCAAAACACTATCACAAGACCAAAATGAAGCTGTCAGAGGTTTTATTGAATTTCATGATAGAACAGAAGATCATACATTCGAGATTAGTAAAAGTCCTAGAAAGACAGAAGAAGAAGTTAGGAAAATAATTATTAAAAAGTTAAAAGGTGATGAACCACATTTTATTGCAAGAAAATCTAAAACTGAACGAAATAAAATAATTAAATCACTAAGAGAAGAGAATGGTTTATCAATTAGACAAATTGAGAGAGCCACTGGGATATCAAGAGGGGTTATAGCTAGAGTAAAATGAGGCGCTGGCTAATAGCAAAGTGGTATTGTTACCCTTTTTATTTCTATTAACACAAGCTGTAATGAAATATTAATTGGCAATTTTATAAGAGTAAGTAGTATAATAAAGATGTAACTAAATCTATAAACTAAATTTGGGTGTTAAATATGAAAGCAATAACAAAACACAAAAAGGATGGAACATTTTTAAAAGTAGTCGAATGTACACTTTACATTATATTAGTTAACTTAAGCTATTATAGTGCATTGATGATAAACATTACCAATTTATATGAAATCAGAAACTTTGAAGCCTACTATAATTCAGCCTTTATGATTTCTGTAGCAGCATTGGTTGCTTTGTTGTTCAATAAATCATTGAATACAGTAAGAAAGACTTGGGCAGAGAATATTATCATTATGATTATGACGGCTTTAATGATCACTATTTTCACTATGGCTATTGCATTTTTTTATAGAGAATTTGCACTACCACGAACTGCTATTCTCATAGCATTTATTATTCAAGCCATTACCTTTTCATTGGTTAAAGTATTTTTCGTATCTTATATTAAGAAAACATCAGAAGAAAAACATGTATTATTAATTGGTAATAAGGATGAAAAAGAAATTTTATTTTCTAAGACCATGTCCAATGCAAAGTTTAGTGATAAGATTCGATATTTTGTCATACCAAGCTGTAACATGATACCAAGTTTTTTAAAACGTATTGATAAAGTATATATTAGTGATTCTTTGGATAGAGACACTTTGAATAGAACCATTAATCTATGTATATCCAATCATATTCCGGTGTATATTGTGCCTAAGACATATGAAATTGCCATATTTAATTCAGAGTTACTATTTATGTCTGATATACCATTTTTCAAAGTAGATAATATTATATTATCTTGGGAAAAAATGATTGTGAAAAGGTTGATGGATATATGCTTAAGTGGTTTAGGGCTTATTATTGTATCTCCGATTATGTTAATAGTTGGTTTATTAATATGGTTTAAAGATGGCAAGCCCATTATTTATGCTCAGGAAAGAGTGACTAGAAATAATAAAGTATTTAGATTATATAAATTTAGATCAATGATTAATGATGCAGAAAAAAATACGGGAGCGGTTTTAGCCAGTGAGGAAGATCCAAGGATTACGCCAACGGGAAGAATTTTAAGACGGTTTTGGTTAGATGAGTTGCCTCAGCTTTTTAATGTTCTAAAAGGAGATATGTCTTTAGTAGGACCAAGGCCGGAAAGACCAGTGTTTATTGAAGAATTTTCAAAAGAAATACCTGATTTTAAATATAGATTAGCAGTAAAAGCCGGTGTGACTGGATATGCTCAAGTAATGGGTAAGTATACGACTAATGCTGAAAATAAAATTAAATTTGATTTATTATATATACAAAACAGTAGTATTTTATTTGATTTAAAGATTATTATAGAAACCATTAAAAAGATTATTTTAGGTACATTGAAACGTGGGGGAAACACAGAATTTGGGTATAAAGAACTGCTAATAAAACACAACATTAGAGAAAAAAATCGAGGTGATTTGGTCGAATATTATTATAAGAATAAAAAGAGTATAAAGAGAGTGATGGGGAAGAAGAAAGCAAGTGGAATAGCATAATATTGAGTTAAAAAAATAAGAATAAGTATGCAATATATATTATTGTTAATTTGAAATAAATATAGGTTATCAAACATTATCCAAATAGGAAGATTCTTTTTCAAAATCTTCCTATTTTTAAACTATAATTCATCTTATACTAATCTTGAGCTTGTTTATCAAGCTTAAGATTGATAGCTATTCCAACACCTAATAATCCCCAGAACATTGGCGCTACAGAAACTGTAGAGTCGTTAACCATAGCTGCAGCTAAAAATCCGCAGATGCCTAGAAAAATTCCTACTCCAACTATTGAAGTGAAGTCTTCAAATTGGTTTTTCCAGTAAAGTTTGATGCTCCAAATAATATAAGAACCAAATAATACAAGAACGGATATTAGTGATATTAAACCTGTATTAATAGCTATTTGAAGATACATGTTATGTGGTTTATCTACAATGTTATAGATAGGCCAATTTGCATTGTATTTAGCTGCGTAATCGTTTTGAGGAAACTCAAAGACATAAGTGTCTGCACCAGAGCCAACCAATAAATGATCCTTTACTAATGGTAAGCTTCTTGACCAAATCAGGCCCCTGCCGCTTCCTAAATTTAATTGATTTTCAAATCCATAACTTCGAATAGGGTCTAAATCTACAAGCTTTTTAAGCGCGTTGTAAAATAAAATGCCATCTTCAGTAATTTCAAATATCCACTTTGACTCTTCTACAAAGGCTAAAATATAATTCTTACCATTTTCAGATGTGAATTTAAATGTATACATGCCAAATCTTGGGTCATCCACTTTATAGCTGTTATCATCTTGCTTTATTAAATTGATGCTGTTTGCATTTTTGTCTTTGACCAGTAAGTCATTTGGGTCCTCTAAATCAAAGGTAAGGGATAAAGGTTCATCATTACAACTAATGGTTAATGTATCATAGTCAGTATCAAAATAGTCAATAAACTGTTTCTGTGACAATTCTTGATCGGAAACAGAAGTGCTTTTAAGAGCGCTAAGTATTTCAGGCATAATGATGTTGTATCCAGCTACAAAAACTATAAGTGCAACTGCTAAAATCAATGCTATAGATTTCCACCATTTTTTCAATTTTTTATTAAAAATGATTAATGCCATAATAAAGGCAACACCCATTCCAAATAAACCACCGCTGGATTTGGCACCGATTAAATTAAAAAGAAGTAACCCTGTAATGCCTCCATATATAACTTTTTTGATTAACTTCTTTTCGGTAATGAAGAGAAAGCCAAAAAGAGGGATTAATAAAGTAAGATAAAAAGATACATAGTTAATGTTATATACAGTTTGATATATTTCTCCCTGTGTAAAGTTAAATTTTAGTTTATCAATATGCTCTAAATAATATTGAGGAGTAATTAATTTTTTACCAAATGTTGTTTGAAAAAAATCACGTTCAAGAAATTGAGATATTCCTAATAAACCTAATAATGAAGACGATATGCCCACTCCGTATAATATTAGTTTAATATTTTTTTCTGTATTAATGGAATTAATGATATAAAAAGTCATGAAAACATAAGACAGTAAGACCGGTGAGCCTTCAAATCTTTCACTAAACCCATGAAATGCAAAATATGGATACTCAGACAAAGCCCAAGACAGTAATATAAAAACACCATATATTATTAAAGGAATATATAATTTTGTTTTTTTTATAAAAAGTGATTGTGTAACGGTTCTATATATCATCATAATTGCAACTAAAACAGCCATCAAAATAATGCAAAAACTTTTATAATAACTAAAGAAGTCTGTAAAATTAGTTTTCTCTGAATGCCAGTAATATCCTCTCATTGGAGCGGTAAAGGTTTTCATATATACAATCATTATAATGACTGCAATAAATATAACAATTGGAACCAATTGAAACCAGTGATATCCTTTATCCAAAGAAGGAGCATGACTCATCTGCCAAACTGAAGAGTGTGAAGTCATATTTGAATGAGATTTTCTTTCTTTTTTTGAGGGTTCAGTTTTTTTCTTTTTGCCCATGATAATCCTCCTAATTGTGTATACTACATACCAACTACTATTATACCTAAATCCAATATAAAGAGAAAGTAAAATAACAGATTTATTTCCAACCTAATCCATATTTATTGATAAAAAATATGTTTATGGTAAAATGGATTACAGGTTACATTTCCTTGGTTGGCTTAGAGCTGCGATTGGCAGTGTGATAACTCTAAAAAGCTTTGATGATTAAATCGTAGATCTTTTTGAGGTGTTTATATGATAAAAGCAACAAGAATGTTTTTTTTATTATTTTTGGATATTATTTTAATTAATATTTCATATACTATTTCATTTTTAATACGCTTTGAATTCAATCCGGGATCTACGGGTTTTCAAGCTTTTTTTAATATTTATATGGAAAATATCTTTGTAATTACAGGCATTAAGGTGCTAGTGTTTTTTCTTTTTGGTATGTATAATAGTCTTTGGAAATACGCAGGGATTGAGGAGCTAACCAAAACCGTAGCAGCTTCATTTGTATCTACAGCAGCAGTGATTTTTTATCTTGTGTTTATACAAAAAAATTTACCGCGAAGCATCTATATCATGACTTTTGTTTTAGACATTTTTATGATTGGGGGGGTACGCCTTAGCTATCGGTTTCTAAGGGGAATAAAAAATAATCCATTATTATTTATTAAAGACAAGCAATATATCTGTAAAGCGATGATAATAGGTGCCGGAGATGCAGGATCAGTCATAATAAAGGAACTAAGAAACCATAGAGAACTCAATAGCGTGCCAGTAGTTGTTGTGGATGATGACAAAACAAAACTGAAAAAAAGAATTTCAGGAGTACCCATTGAAGGGACAAGATTTGATATAGAACAATTGGCTGACAAATATGCTATTGATGAGATTATTATTGCTATTCCATCTGCAAGCAGGAAGCAAATAAAAGAAATAGTTAAATTGTGTAATAAAACCGATGCAAAGTTAAAGATTGTCCCAGGGTTATATGAACTCATTGATGAGAAGGTAAGTATTAATACATTAAGAAATGTAAATATTGAGGATTTATTAGGACGAGAACCGGTACAAGTTAATTTAGAAGAAATTAGTGAGTATCTTAATAATAAAATTGTGATGGTAACCGGTGGGGGAGGTTCCATTGGTTCTGAGTTGTGTAGACAGATTGCTATGTATGAACCCAAAAAGTTAATTGCTTTAGACATTTATGAAAATAATATTTTTGAAATTCAAAATGAGATGAGGCAAGAAAATCCAAATATAGATTTTGAAGTTGTTATTGCTTCTGTTCGTGATAGCCTTAGAATAAGAGAGGTTTTTGTGAAATATGCACCCCATGTTGTTTTTCATGCTGCTGCTCATAAACATGTGCCTTTAATGGAAATGGATCCAAAAGAGGCGGTGAAAAACAATATATTTGGCACAAATATTTTAGTTGATTTGGCAGATGATTTTGGTATAGAAAAATTTGTTTTAATTTCAACTGATAAAGCTGTAAATCCTTGTAATGTAATGGGTGCGACGAAGAGAGCAGCAGAGATGATTTTACAGGCTAAGAGTAAAACATCCAAGACCCAATTTTCTGCGGTACGATTTGGTAATGTATTGGGAAGTAATGGTAGTGTCATACCCATATTTAGAAAACAAATAGAAAACGGTGGTCCGGTTACGGTTACTCACCCTGATGTGACAAGGTACTTTATGACCATACCAGAAGCAGTGCAATTGGTTATTCAAGCAGGTGCTATGGCAGATGGTGGAGAAATATTTATACTGGATATGGGGCAGCCGGTCAAAATAATTGAATTGGCTGAAAATATTATTAAGCTTTCAGGATATAAACCATATGAAGATATTGATATACAAATTATAGGATTGAGGCCGGGTGAAAAACTATATGAAGAACTATTGTTAAAAGAAGAAGGCATACAAGAAACAATTCATAATAAAATATATATTGGGAAACCTTTAGAAATAGATAATCAACTGCTCATAGATCAATTAGAAGAATTAAGTGAAATAATCGATAAAGATAATAAAACCATCAAAGAATTTTTACAGAAAATGATTCCCACATATATACCTAATGAAAAACTCTATTCTTAAAAAACGAAAGGAGAATATTATGGAAGGGATAGGTTTTAAAGCTAATGATACATTTATTGGCAAAGGGGAAATTAATCAGTATAACGAAAAAATTAAATCTGCTTATGAAAGACTTGAGACAGATGCTTACACTGGATGGGTAGATTATCCAGTTAACTATGATGAAGAAGTGATGCAGAATATCATTGAAACAGCAAAAAAAATTCAAGATCAGTGTGAAGTATTTATTGTTATTGGTATTGGCGGGTCATATATTGGGGCTAGAGCTTGTATAGAAATGTTAAGCCATAGCTTTTACAATATATTAGATGCTAAAGAAAGAAAAATGCCGCAAATATTCTTTGCAGGTCACAATATTAGCGGGACTTATCATAAAGAATTATTAGATTTGGTTAAAGATAAGGATATTAGTATTTGCGTTATTTCAAAATCTGGAACCACTACGGAACCCAGCATGGCATTCTCAATATTTAAAGAGCAGCTTGAGAAGAAATACGGAAATAATGCAAGTGATAGAATATATGCTATAACCGATAAAGAAAAAGGTATTTTACGTAAAGAGGCAGACGAAAAAGAGTATACCAGCTTTATTGTTCCTGATGATATTGGTGGAAGATACTCCGTATTGTCTCCGGTAGGATTGCTGCCTATTGCCGTTGCAGGTATCGATATAGAAGACATGCTAGAAGGAGCAAGAAAAGCCTACCATCAATACCTAAACGAAGATTTATCTAACCCATGTTGTCAGTATGCAATTATGCGCAATATTTTGTATAAAGAAGGTAAAATAATAGAAGTTTTTGAAGCGTATGAGCCTAAGCTGCAATATTTTATGGAGTGGCTGAAACAACTCTTTGGAGAAAGTGAAGGCAAAGAAGGAAAAGGTATTTATCCTACCTCACTTCAAATGTCGACGGATCTTCATTCCATGGGCCAATTCCTGCAAGATGGTAATCAATGCTTTTTTGAAACCGTTTTAAATGTAGTGCAACCACAAAATGATTTAATGATATCAGACGGTGACAATAAGTTTAAAGGAAGAAGCATGAATGAAGTAAATGATAAAGCCGTAGAAGGTGTTAGATTAGCACATGTAGAAGATAACATACCTAACATACGCATTGATATCCCCAGTCTTACACCCTATTATTTTGGACAATTAGTGTACTTTTTTGAAAAAGTATGTGCATTGAGCGGATATTTAATGGATGTATTTCCTTTCGACCAACCTGGAGTAGAGAAATATAAGGAAAAAATGAGACAGCTGCTCAGGTGATTTACAATTTAAAACTAAAGGATATAAAACCCTTGAAAATTTTTAAGGGTTTTATAATATGCTTAAACTTGTATTTATACTAATCCTAAAGATTTAATACTTTAAACCTCTAAGGTATTGTTTAAATTCACCTTTTATATCATCTCTTTTAAGAGCAAATTCAACAGTAGCCTGTAAAAAACCTTGTTTATCTCCAATATCATAACGTTTTCCATCAAATTTGCAAGCAATCATTTTTTGAGTTGTTACTAATTCTTTAAGGGCATCTGTTAGTTGGATTTCACCACCGGCGCCAGGTTGAGTATGATCCAATATGTCGAAAATTTCAGGCGTAATAATATATCTTCCGATAATAGCGATGTCCGATGGTGCTTGGTCGATAGGAGGCTTTTCTACAAGAGTATTAACCGTATAGCAGGAGGAGTCCATTGCTTTTCCATCGACGATACCATACTTATTGACATCTTCTTTTGGTACTTGTTGAACACCTAAAACACTGCATTGATGCTGATCATACATTTCAATCAATTGTTTAAGACAAGGCTTTGGAGCATCAATAATATCATCAGCAAGCAATACGGCAAAGGGTTCATCGCCAATAAACGTTTTGGCACAATTGATTGCATGACCCAATCCGTTGGCTTGTTTTTGTCTTACATAATGAATATTAATCATTTCAGATATGTTTTGAACGATTTTTAACATTTCATGCTTTTCTTTTTGCTCTAATTCATATTCTAATTCTACTGATTTGTCAAAATGATCTTCCAAAGCCCGTTTATTTCTTCCTGTTATAATGAGTATATCGGTAATACCCGATTGTAGTATTTCTTCAACGATATATTGAATTGCCGGTTTATCGACGATAGGAAGCATCTCCTTTGGCTGTGCTTTAGTAGCGGGTAAAAATCTTGTTCCTAATCCTGCAGCAGGAATAACAGCTTTTCTTACTTTCATATGTAAACCTCCGTAAGTTTAAAATTTATAAATTAATTTTAACATAAAAGACTTGTATTTTTATTAAAATACTGTAAAAATTAAAAGGAATAAAACGTGATGAGGTATAGCATGAATCATAAAAGGTTTACAATAATTCAAGGTAATAATAATCAAAAGGAAGAAAAAAGGAAAATATTTGTGTCATCGTATGTCACCGATACTCGATTGATGGGGGTTATTGGTATGTACATACATTGGAAAATGGGCGAAGAAGATTTTTATCAAATATTTCACTTTGATTCAGAAGAGTATGGATTTGATAATTACAAAAGCATTTACGGCAACCATGGAGGAAGCCTGTACGTTGAAAAAGAAGCCATGATGGGCGGGCTTGGCGGCAAGTATAGAAATATTAATGAAGATGAGGCCAGATATATTTTATATCAATTCGTAGAGATGAATAAAAAATTGAAGTTGCCACTGCCGGAACCTAAATCAGAATACAAAGATTTATGCAGTCATTTGGTATCATTATCTAAATCAGCCAGAGAAAACTTGATGAATAAAATGTGCGAAGCCATCGTTTCAGATTATCAAAGCATTAACTATTTTTTAATGAGGTCTTTTGCTAAAGATATAGACGGCATTAAATATCTGACAGATGAAAAAGAGCTTTTTATATATGAAGGGAAAAAACCTACAACATTATTAAAAAATACCATTGAAAAATATCAAGCAGCTGACCGTATTTCGTATGTATGTGAATCGCTAATAGAAGAAAATATGAAGTACAAAATCAAAGTCACTGAAATAGAACTGGAACAAAAAGATGAGAGATTTTATATTATGGAAGCACATGAAAGGTCTGAAATGATCATCTCGCCTACAGAAGCTTCATTTATGCTGAATCGACCCGAATACATCAATGTATATGATATCTATGATGTGACAGAATTTATTAAGGATATAAAAGAGAAAAAACCACATATGCTTCACAATGTTCATGATTCAGGGCAAATGTTTACTGAGTTCAATGAAGATAACCGACACGTCAACAATACAATATATATGCTCAACGGAGATATATACGGTGTTTACTATATCACCAACTCAGATCAATTAATAATGTCCAGCTATCATCTGAATAATATTACCGAAATGGAGAAATCTTTAGTAAAAGAAGATTTAAAAAAATACATTACTCTAGATGAAAAATTAGAATTTAAAGAATCGATACTATACGAGTTCGTTCACAGTGGATACGAAGACTTTTTTGATTTTTTATCAGAAATATAAAACCAGACTAAAGGTTCGTTAGGTTATAAATTTGTGTCATAATTTGTTTTATAAAATTAACATCAAAAAATAGGGCGTATGCGATACGCCCTATTGTGCAATAAACTGTCCCCTAATAAATTTACTCTTCAACTATATACCGAATCATCAAAGCTTTTTCTTCCCACAGAAAATTTTCTTCTATAAAATTTTGTACGCCTTCTAACATTTCATGCCTATTGCCTTTAAACAAGATTTGTTTTATTTTTTTAATATTAATATCGCCCATAGAAGCAAGTAAAGTACGAATTTTTTCTCTGCTTTCAAGGGTCATTTCATAGGTGTCTAATTGTAAAATATCTTTAGCGTATATATTAATAAAAGAATCTAAGGTGACATCATCAACAAATGAAAGATCTTCGCTGATGGATGACGGCGTAGAAATATTTTCTGAAGGTGTAAAAAAAATGATCCAGCTTGTTGTGATAACGGTTAAAAGTAAAACAATTATAATATAAACTTTATTTTTATTCATTCTCATATACTTTTCACCCTTTCACAACTTATTATTGCGCGAAAGAATGAAAAATATACCAGTTATCATTTCCAAATTTCCAATTGCTCTTGATTTTCCAAGCTATGCAGCAATCTGTTTTTTAAATTGGGAATATCTTGATTTAAACCGTTCATAATATTTTTTATGTATTCTCTTTTGGTGTTTTTATCAACCGGACAGGGATTTTTAATAATCGGAATATATTTGTTTTGGACGGCATACTCAATATCCTTTTCAAAAGCATAAATTAATGGACGGATAACCGTAATATCTGATCGATCCATATAAGTGACGGGCTTGAAAGTATGAATTCTACTTTCATAAAACATGCTCATGAATAAAGTTTCGATGGCATCATCAGCATGATGTCCAAGAGCAAGCTTTTTGATTTGGTGTCGATGACATACTTTACTTAAACGGCCTCTTTTCATTCTGGCGCACATGCCACAAGGATTCTTTTGATTTCTTTCTTCAAAGATAATCTTTCCAATTTGTGTTTCTTCAATGATATGCTCTATTTCAAGTGTTTTACAGAAAGCTTGAATACTTTTAAGATCAAAGGCTTCAAAACCCATAGTAAGGGTAATGGCTTTTATATCATATTGCACAGGTGAAAAGTTCTGAAACAATTTTAAGGCATACAAAAGTGCCATGCTATCTTTCCCTCCGGAGACGCCTACACCTATTACATCTCCTTCTTCTATCATAGAATAATTCTTAACAGCTTTCTTGATACAACCTAATATCTTTCTCATAATGTTATCCTCTTTATTTTATTCGTATATTAGCATGTCTATTAATAAGAAAAATTATATATGATAAGGATCAATTATTGCAATAGTTTAGCCAGGAGTTAAGATGAAACACTGCATAGAAAAATAAAAAAATTAATGATAAAATATTCCAGTTATTTTTAATTTTTTATCTCCAGTTTCAACTTAACTATGTTATAATTTAAAAAAAAGAAAAGGGACTAAGATAAAATGCAAGACATCTTCACAAATTACTTTAATTTTTTAACGCGAGAATTAGCTGTTTTTTTTATAGCAATGCTTCCCTTAGCAGAATTAAAAGTTGCTATACCATTTGGGGTTTCCATGGGTATGAATACATACCATGCGACAATTTTGGGCATTTTAGGAAGTATGGTGCCGGTTCCTTTTATATTGTTATTATTGAGACCTGTTATAGCTTGGTTTAGAAAGACGCGTATAGGGAATAAGATTGCTGACGCCATTACAAGAAGAGTAATGCATAAAAGTAAAAAAGTTAAAAAGTATAGAATACTTGGTTTATTCATTTTTGTTGCCATTCCATTACCTACTACAGGTGTATGGACAGGGTCAGCTATTGCAGCCTTGTTTAACATGAGAATCAGAAACGCTTTGATAGCTATTTTTTTAGGCAATTGCTGTGCAGCGACTATAATGATGGTGCTAAGCCATTCAGCTATTTCCAGTTTCAAGAATTGGTTTAATTAAGCTATGATTTTATATTGAAAAAATGTTTAAATAATGATACATTATGTGTATAGACGGTATCTAAACAGAACCGTACATGAATAAAAATTTAAAATCGATATGATTCGTTAATGTTCTGCTTTGATCAAATAAGACAGAGACAGATTGAAGAAAGTAATTGTATAGGCTTAGGTCATTACCTTCTTGATTTGTCGAGAAGGTTTTTTGCTGTCTTCTGTCAAAATAGGAGGCATTGGAATGAAAATATTTAACTCTATTCCTGAAATTAAGGCATATTTAAGAAAAAAACAATATGAAGGCCATTCCATTGGATTTATTCCCACAATGGGGTCACTGCATGACGGGCACTTATCTATGGTGAAAAGAGCGTCCAAAGAAAATGATATTGTAGTTGTCAGTATTTTTGTTAATCCTGCTCAGTTTGGAGAAGCTGAAGATTTTGAAAAATACCCTAAGAATTTGAATAAAGATGTAGAACTATCTTATAACTCCGGCGCTGATGTGATTTTTTATCCGGATGTTCATGAGATTTATCCGGCGGAATATAAAACCTATGTAGAAGTTAAAGAGATATCAGATGTTTTATGCGGTGCATCCAGAAAAGGGCACTTCAAAGGGGTTGCCACTGTCGTAACAAAGCTGTTAAACATTGTACACCCGGATAAAGCCTATTTTGGACAGAAGGATGCCCAGCAAGCAATTATAATTAAGCAGCTTGTAAAAGATTTAAATATGGATGCAGAAATCATTATTAGTCCAACCATCAGAGAAAAAGATGGGTTGGCCATGAGCTCAAGGAATGTGTATCTTTCTGAGAATGAAAAAAAACAAAGCGTTGTAATATCGGAAGCGTTGATAGAAGCAAAGCGTTTAATTCATTATAACTATTATATGCCTAAGCAAATTAAAATGATGATAGCTGAAAAAATAACTCAAACCACAGGCCAAATAGAATACGTCGAAATTGTGGATATCAATTCGTTAAAAGAAGTAGAAACTTTTCAAGGAACCATTTTAATAGCTGTTGCTGTTAAATTTGGTGACACCAGACTAATCGATAATATTATCATAGATGGCAGCAAACAAGCTGCAAGTTAGAAATTAAAGGCTGGTCTTATTTATAATCTGCCAAAGTAATATTATTAATACCTTTTGTTGACAAAATAATCAACTGTGATAAAATAAAGATGAAATTGAATATGCAATACCTTATCCAGAGAGGCAGAGGGACTGGCCCAATGAAGCCCGGCAACCTGATGAATAATCAAGGTGCTAATTCCTTCGGAATTTATATTCTGAAAGATGAGGAGAATGTGAAAACAAAACCTCTTCTTGAAGAGGTTTTTTTAATGATAAACTATCAACTTTGATAGACAATACAGGAGGGTTAAAAATGACAAAAAGACTTTTTACATCTGAGTCCGTAACAGAAGGACATCCGGATAAAATATGTGACCAAATTTCTGATGCCATATTGGATGCTATATTTGAAAATGATCCAAATGCTCGAGTGGCCGCTGAAACAGCTGTGTCAACCGGACTGGTGCTGGTAGTAGGCGAAGTCACTACAAACTGCTACGTGGATATTCAAAAGCTTATAAGAAGCGTTATTAAAGACATTGGTTATACCAGAGGAAAATATGGTTTTGATGGCGAAAACTGTGCGGTTATAACATCCATCGATGAGCAATCTTCAGATATTGCTATGGGTGTGGATGAAGCACTAGAGTATAAAGAAGGCCAAATGGATGATGCAATAGAAGCTATTGGGGCTGGAGATCAAGGCATTATGTTTGGGTTTGCTTGTAATGAAACGCCGGAATTAATGCCTATGCCTATTTCATTAGCCCATCAATTGGCAAAAAAGCTTACTGAAGTAAGAAAAGATGGCACGTTGGATTACTTGAGACCTGATGGTAAAACACAAGTTACGGTAGAGTATGAGGATGATAAACCGGTTCGTATTGATACGGTCCTTATTTCAACGCAGCACAGTCCAACAGTAGAGCAAGAGCGCATTAAAAAGGATTTAATAGAAAAGGTTATCAAAACAGTCATTCCAGCAGAATTGCTGGATGAAAACACCAAATACTTTGTAAATCCAACCGGTAGATTTGTTATCGGAGGACCAAAAGGGGATGCAGGTCTAACCGGTAGAAAAATAATTGTTGACACCTATGGTGGATATGCTAGACATGGTGGAGGTGCTTTTTCCGGAAAAGATCCTACGAAAGTGGATAGATCCGCAGCCTATGCTGCTAGATATGTGGCTAAAAACATTGTAGCAGCAGGATTAGCAGATAAATGTGAAATCGAATTAGCCTATGCAATAGGTGTTGCAAAGCCGGTTTCTGTTTTAGTAGAAACCTTTGGAACCGGAAAAATATCGGATGAAAAATTAGCCGGACTTATCGATAAGCACTTTGACTTAAGGCCTGCAGCCATTATTAGAGATCTTGAACTTAGAAGACCTATATACAGACAAGTAGCCGCATATGGGCATTTTGGCCGGACAGATATCGATGTACCTTGGGAAAAGACTGATAAAGCAGAAACTCTAAGAGAAGAAGCAGGATTATAAAGTTAAGATATAAATATGGGGAATAAAATCTTTACAAAAAGATTTTATTCCCTTTTTATCTATTATCAATTTTTAGTTAAAACGCCATGGAGCTGAGGATAATTTATAATAAGTGTAATTAATGATATAATTAAACCTAGTCAAAAACAAACATTGATCAATTATATAATAATTCTAGGAAGGTAGCAGGATGAGAAATAGAATTATATTTATATGTTTTCTTGTAGGTTCTGTTCTTACAATGTTCTTATATCAGCAATCTCAAGAGAAATACGATAAAGGGTACCTAGACTACTTTGGGACCAAAAAAGAGCTGACAGAAGAAGAGAAAGACTGGCTGTCCAATCAGGATAAGCTGGTATTTGGTGCCAATATTTATTTTGCTCCCTTAAGTTATAAAGAAGATGGTGTATACAAAGGTTTTTTTATTGATTATATACAGATATTGTCTGAAGAACTTAAAAAAGATATTGAAATAGTAGATCTAAAGAATAATGAAGCAGAAGAGAAACTGACCAATCAAGAGATCGATTTTTGTATCATGCACTATACTCAGAAAAATGAAGCATTTGCAGAATTTACTCTGCCCATTATTTTAGGTAAAGGTGTTTTATGTACCAAAGCCGATCTGAACATCTCAAGCATTAAGGATGTAAAAAACAAAAAAATATTAATGACTGCTGCCGTTAAAGACTTCATCAAAACAAGCGAGAATAAAACAGTGATAGCAGATAACCTAGAATTGGGAGTTAATAAGCTCATTAAAGGGGAAGCAGATGTATTAATAGGTGAAGAAACGGTAATAGTCTATTACCTTAAAGAAAAAGAAAAATATGACGCATATCGATTTGCACCAACCACTGTGTACAAAAAAAATTATGTTTTAGGCATATACGAAGATAATGAACTGTTAAAGAGTATATTAAACAAAACCGTACAAAATATAGCGCTGGAAGGAACGATTAAGGACTTACAGCTTAAATGGTTTGGATTATATTCCTCTTTAAGTCATGAAAATATATCGGATCGAATTGCTATAATAATGCTCATCATCTTTACTGCTATGGCATCTGTATTTTATTTCTTTTATGAATCCAATAAAAGCTTATATTCTGAGCTGGAACAGCGTATGGAGCAGCTTACAAACAGTAAAAATGATCTTCAAACGACTTTTGATGGGGTTACCTACCAGATGGTAGAGATAAATAAAGAGTTGGAAATCATTAACATCAACAAAGCTTTAAGCAAGCAGCTCCATATGAGCAAGAATAGCATTATAGGAAGTAAGCTTCAGGAAGTGCTTAAGGCGGACCAAGATACTCATGCGGCATTAGAAAATACTATTCATTCTACCTTCCAAAGCGGTAAAGAGCAAAAGGTTGAAATCAGCTTTGACCGTAAGATTTATGAGGTTTCGACTTTTCCACTCCGTGACACTAAGGATAGAATATATAAGTTGTTATTAATGATGAATGATGTAAGTCGTTCCAGAGCAACAGAAAGACAGATGATCCAGGACAATAAAATGATTGCAATAGGGCAGCTGGCAGCAGGCGTCGCTCATGAAATAAGGAATCCATTGGGACTAATTCGAAACTATTGTTACATATTGAAAAATGGTGGTATAGAAAATGAAGAGGTCCGCAGTAAAGCCTTGGAAGTTATAGAGCGTTCAGTTGAGAAATCAGGAGGAATTATAAATAACTTATTAAACTTTTCCAGAATTTCAAGTGACAAATGGGAAGAAATATATTTGTTCCAATTTATTAATGATTTGATTGGATTTGAAAAGAATTTATTAAAAGAGAATAAAGTGGAGATAGAGCTGGAATGTGATAATAAGAAGCTGATGATTTATACCAACACAGAATCCTTAGAAATAATTATTGTTAACTTAATATCTAACTCAGTAGATGCCATGACCAAAGGCGGAAAAGTGTCCATTTCATGTTATTTGGATCATGATAAGATACATATTCAAATATCAGATGAAGGGGAAGGCATTCCCAAAGAAATTATTGATAATATCTTTAACCCGTTCTTTACCACAAAAAATAATGGAAAAGGCACCGGGCTTGGCCTATATATTGTATATAACGAAGTGCAAAAACTGGGAGGCGAAATACAAGTGGACAGCAGAGTTCATGAAGGGACTGTTTTTACCATAAGACTGCCATATGAAAGGGGTGAATAATGAATGAATCATTTATTTAAAATATTGGTCGTTGATGATGAACAAGATTATCGTGACGTTTTGGACATGCTTCTTAAATCCAAAGGATACGATGTAAAAACTTTTGCCAGAGCAGAAGATGCTTTAGAGGATATGGAGCAAGAAAATTATGATTTGGTGATATCCGACTTGATCATGCCTGAAATGGATGGGGTAGATTTATTAGAAGCCATAAAAAACAAGTACCCGGATGTGGTTGTAATCATTATGACTGCTTTTGGAACCATTGAAAATGCAGTGGATGCAATGAAAAAAGGTGCTTTTACATACATTATAAAAGGCAATAGTCCGGAAGAATTACTGATGGAAATAGATAACATTATGAGCTTTAAGCAACTTAAAGACGAAAACATTTATATGAAGGAGAAAATATCAAACATCGATTATATGCTGGAAAGTAAAAACTTAGAGTATAACCGATTATTAAAAATGGCTGAAAAGGCAGCCAACAGTGATATAAATATCCTTATTACCGGAGAGTCAGGTGCCGGTAAGGAGGTTATTGCAAGGCACATTCATGCAATGAGCCCTAGAAAGAACAATTTGTTCATGGATATTAATTGCCACGCTTTTTCCGACAATCTATTGGAATCTGAACTTTTTGGACATGAAAAAGGTGCGTTTACAGGAGCGGTTAATAAGCGCATCGGGCGTTTTGAAGCCTCCAACGGCGGTACACTTTTTCTGGACGAAATTGGAGATATATCCTTTTCAACTCAATCAAAGATATTGAGAGCAATAGAAACTAAGAAGATTTATCGGATTGGGAAAAATGATGCCATACCTGTTAACTTTAGACTGATAACAGCAACCAATAAAAATTTAGAAGAAGAGATCGAGGCAGACAACTTTAGAGAAGATTTATTTTATAGATTAAGCACCATCATATTGGAAATACCCCCATTGAGAAAGAGAAGAGAGGATATATCCCTGCTCATTGATTATTTTCTAAAGAAATGCCAGCTGGAGATGAAAATAAAGATAACCAAGGTAGAAGAAGACGTTTATCAATTTCTAAAAAGCTATCATTATCCGGGGAATATACGTGAATTAAAAAATATAATCGAAAGACTGATGGTTTTATCCGAAGAAGGGACCCTAAAAAAAGAATCATTACCTACTATTAAAGCCAAATCTGAAGAAAATGAATTTATTTTTGAAGGAGGATGTTCCTTAAAAGACGTTAGAAAAGAAATTGAATCTCAGTATATCAAACACACCCTGGGACTGTGTGACAACAACTATGGCAAAACCGCCGTAAAATTAGGTATAAGTAGAAGGCAGCTTTTTAACAAGATGACGGAATATGGGCTAAAAGAAGAGGAGAAATAAAGGTGGTTTTATGAGCGGAGAAAGACATCAACTTAGAAAAGTTATGGGGCGGACAGATGTATTGGCTTTAGCTTTCGGAACCATGATAGGCTGGGGATGGGTAATGCTGGCAGGCTATTGGGTAAAAGAAGCAGGCGTTATGGGTGCGATTATAGCTTTTGTTATGGGTGCGATTATGTGTATTTTCGTTGGGTTAACTTATGCTGAGTTAACACCGGCGTTACCTCTGGCTGGAGGCGAATTGGTATTTGCCTATAGAGGACTAGGTTATTTTTGGTCCTGGGTGGCAGGATGGTCAATTACATTTGCTTATGTAGGAGTGGCAGCATGGGAAGGGATTGCCATATCCACAGCCATTAACTATATCTTACCAATTCCTAAACTCGGATATTTATGGGATGTTGCAGGATTTCCTGTATATTTTTCTTGGGCTGCCATTGGAACTTTAGGAGCCATTGTTTTATCAATACTAAACCACTTTGGAGCCAAGCCTGCAGTGATATTTCAGGTAATGGCTACAGTAGGACTAACCTTAGCAGGTATTATTTTCTTGCTAGGAGGTGTGGCATTTGGTAGTGTTGCCAATATGGTGCCTACTGTGACAAGTGGTGCTGGAATGGTGGCAGTACTATTAATGGCACCTTCTATGTTTGTAGGTTTTGATGTTATTCCCCAATCAGCTGAGGAGATGAATATTCCTTTAAAACAAATTGCTAATGTTCTAATCATTTCAATTATTATGGCTGCAACATGGTATATTCTAATGATTATCGGTATATCCCTTTGCGCACCGCCAGAAGTAAGAGATGCCGGAACAGTGCCCGTAGCGGATGCTATGGCATATGCATTCAATTCACCAACATTCGGCAAGATTATGATTGCAGGTGCAGTATGTGGGATACTAACCAGCTGGAATGGTTTTATTGTTGGTGCCACCCGTGTTTTATTTGCAATGGGTAGAGCGAAGATGCTTCCTCCCGTATTTGGTAAAGTACATCCAAAATACCAAACGCCTACGGCAGCTATTATTTTAGTTGGCATTCTTTGTTGTTTATCACCATTAATGGGTAAAAATGCGTTAGTCTGGCTTATAAACGCCAGCGCATTTGGGACAGTTATTGCCTATCTGATGGTTTCCACATCCTTTATCATGATTAGAAAGAAAGAACCCAATCTTAAAAGACCATTTAAGGTTAAAGATGGCGGAATCATAGGTACGGTTGCAGTATTAACAGGTGTATTCTTCTTATGTCTATACTTGCCTATCGGAACCGGTTCATTAGTATGGCCATATGAATGGGGGCTTGTATTCATTTGGTTCATTATAGGTGCGGTTCTTGCAATATTAGCCAAAGGCTCATACTCAAATATTTCACCGGCTGAAAGAGAGTACCTCATGTTTAGTGACGAATACGCCAGGCAAGAAGTGGTCAATCCTGATAAATAAAATTTCATATTACTATAATCTATATTAAAAAAGGTTTTTCTGGTAGGAAGGGCCTTTTCTTAATACAAAAAAAAGGGACGTGCTATACAACACGTCCGAGACATGGAAAAAAGATGATTAATTCGAAGACTATCAGCTCTAAGTGCCATAAGAGGCAGTGCTAATGGTCATTCGACTGTAATACTTTGTATCTAATAGTCAAAGACTACTAGTACTAAGTGTTACTTTATACTCATATGGCAAGCATAATAATAAGTAATGCTGCCAATATAAGTGCAAAAATAATGATGGAATAAGTAATACTGGAAAGCTTTATGCATAAGTCGCTAATATTACTTTTTATATTGGTTTTTTCTGCATATTCTGTCATATGTTCATGCGGAGAATATTTTTTTATTGAATCTAATTTCTTAAAACTTAACAACTGACTTTCCAATTTTTTGTTTTGGAAATACTTCTGATATTTCATAACGAATTGAGAATCACTCAGTGGTTTTGTATGCTTAGTATGTTTTCTATATTTCATTTTAAAATATAAATTAGCAAGTCGATTATAGTAAGAAACATCTGAATAAAACTCAATAGAAAAAAGATATCTCATGAAAGAGCTGGATTTTGTAGCTAAAAAAACCAATGCATTATCCAATACATGAAGCAACAGTGTTGTATATTTAAATATGAATGATAAAACCGGTGCATAAAGATGAGTTTCTAAGTCAAACCATTCATATGTTGGATTGAGTAATAAAGGCTGACCTTGATGATCCTTGGTCTTTAAAAATCTATTGATATATATAATATAAATCACTAATCCTCCAGCTATGGAGATTAACGCGTTAAAAGCATTTTTTACAGTATAAAAATGTACATGTGCCGAATAACCCATCAAATGAAGGAAAAAATCCGGTTTTATTCCTACCAGAGGTATAATAATGGATAAAATAACCAAAGGAAATACAGTGTGTGGTGTGTCTAAGTGTTTATCTTTTTCATCTACACCCGGATAGTCTTCGTGAAATAAAGCGACATAAATTTTGATTAAATATGCGGTAGTAAAAGCGCTGCTTATAACGAAGATAACTTCTACCGACATCATCCATACCGGAGGATACATGGAGTATGCCTCAGCAATGGCATGATGCAGCATAGATTTACTTGCAAATCCACTAAAACCGGGAACACCAATGGTTCCTAAAAATCCAACGGCAAAAACCAGCTTTAAGATCAGACTGTTTTTACCAAAACCTCTGATTTCATTAAGACTAAGCTTTTGAATGGTCATAAAAATAATACCTACTGCGAAGAACAATAGACCTTTTGTTAAAGCATGGTTGACCATGTGAAATACACTGGAATAAGCAACATCTTTTCCGTGTTCAGGTATTAGACCGATAAATCCCAAACCCAGTAAAATATATCCTATTTGACTCATACTGCTGTAAGCAAAGATTTTTTTAATATTTCTATGATGTATGGCAAGAAAACCTCCCAAAAACATATTGAAAAGACCTGCTGCAGCAATAAATATGGATAAATACATATCAAATTTCATCATTTCAAGTGTTATCAATATCCCAAAAAGCCCTGTTTTTGTCAGCACAGCCGAAAAGACTGCTGTTGCAGGGGATGGGGTGGGAGGATAAACCTTTGGCAGCCAAATATGAAGTGGAAACATACAGGCCTTAACCGCAAAACCAATAATGATTAAAATTGCAATAGAATATTTTAAATCTCCCATATTGACGATTGCTTGAGGCAGCTCGCTTAATAAAAGGGTTGAGGCATAATTATATAGCAGGAATATTCCCATTAGCTGTATTAATCCACCAGCTATAGACATGGCAATATACATATTTCCTGCTCTATGGGTATATTCATCTTCATCATGAATGACTAAAAAATATGAAGACACTGTCATCAGTTCGAAAAAAGTAAACAAATTAAGTATATGGTCTGACATGAAAACACCTAAAGTATTGGCTAATGTCAGAATAAAAAACATATAATAGCGATTTCTGTTTTTATATTTCAGCAAATATCGTGTAGAAAAAATATAAGCTAAAAACCATAAAAAAGAAGTCAAAAATACAAATATATATCTAAGCAAATCGAGTTTTAAAAATAAACCCGTTCCCATAATACCTGAAAAATTAAAATATAAAGGTGAAGCTTTAACATAAGGATATAGGAAGCATATTAAAGCAAAAACAATTAAGGTAACTACAAAATAAAATTTATTTCGTATTTCTTCTCCTTTTTTTCCTATTAATAACCCGATAAAAGCCGAAATAGCCGGTATGAAAATAATTAAAAACAAAATATACTCTATTTTAAACTGCACTATAATGCCTCCTTTCATCTGTCACCTACTACATTACTGTTCCTGCAATATTGTTTAATACAGCAATCAAAGGATTAGGAAAAAATCCGGTAATCAATACAATTCCGGTAAGTATAATAATGGGAACTAACATTTTCTTGCCCGGTTCTTGATAAATGGGTTCACCTTCCGGAATAGGTTTAAAAAAAGCGGTTGAAATGATTGGAAACAAATAGCCTGCTGTAAGCAATGCGCTTAATAGCAATACGATTGCAACAATAACATTTCCATACTGCAATCCTCCTGTTGCCAGATACCATTTACTTACAAATCCATTGGTTGGAGGAATACCAATTAGAGATATGGACGATAATGAGAAACACCACATTAATTTAGGCAATTGCTTGCCCAAACCTTGAATTTCATGGATCTCTGTTTTATGTGTAATATGCATAACTGCACCAACACAAAAGAACAAAGTTATCTTAATAAAGGCATGAAAAATCATATGCAGTATACCGCCGACAAATCCATTGGGATTAAAAACAACCAATCCCAGCATAATATAGCCCAGCTGACTAATAGTAGAGTAGGCTAGACGTTTTTTTAAATTATTTTGATGAATGGCTAAAAAGGAACCTGTTAGAATCGTAGCCAAAATAAATCCAAGTGCTATCAGATTTCCTTTTATAGCAATGATGGCAGCGGGACCAAAAATAAAATAAGTCATTCTAAACAAAGAAAAAATTCCCGATTTAACCACAGCAACAGCATGCAATAAAGCACTGACAGGTGTTGGAGCTACCATCGCCGACGGAAGCCATGAATGAAAAGGCACCAAACCGGCTTTAACGCCGAAACCTAAGAATGTCAGTGTATAAGCTATTAAAAAATAAAAATGGTCAACGCTTTGAATATTATCAATAATACCCCCGGCTGTGAAATCTAATGTTTGAGTTTTACTAAAAACTAAAAACATACCAAACAAGGAAAACGTAGCACCGGTAAACGAGTAAATTAAATACTTATAACCACACTTTAAAGCCTCTTCATTACCTGCATGAATCACTAACGGAAATGTACATAGCGTTAATAATTCGTAAAATACGTATAGTGTTATTAAATTACCTGAGAAAGCAATTCCAATAGTGACACCTAAAGTAGCCGTAAAAAAGATGAAAAACCGATTCCGTTTTCTTTCATGGCTCATATATTCAGATGAATATATAGCTGAAAAAATCCACAGCAAGGAAACCAGAAAACTGAATAGTATTCCGATGCCGTCAATGTTAAAATATATATCTACAAATTCATTCAACTTTAAAATATGAATCGTTGAATTTCTAAAGCTCAATATAATGAATACAATTAAAATAAAGTTAGCTGAAATACCCCCAATAACGATTCTGTTTCGTATACTTTCCTCAAATTTTTTTAAAGCTAAGATGATGGCTAAAATAAAAGGAAATAAAATGGGAGTGATTAAAAAGACATTAATCACGATAGCGTTCTCCTTCGTTGTGGCTTGTTTTATCCAATGACTACTCCTGCATTGATAAATTCCAATATTACTTTTGAAAATGCACCGAGTAATATCATTGATATGATTAATACAGCAATTGGAACCAGCTTGGTGTTGGTTACTTTTTTAGATTTATATTCCTTATCCTTTAGATTTTCGATTCCGAAAAACCCATTAATAATAATAGGAAAATAATAAACAGCATTGAGTAAACTGCTTACAAGAATAACGAAAATCAGTAGAATTTTATTCAGATTAATACTCTCTATGGATAAATACCATTTACTAATAAATCCAGGAAGTATTGGAATACCAATCATAGATAAAGCACCCAAAGTAAATAAAATAAAAGTGATCGGCATTTCATGTCCTAAGCCTCTATATTGATCGATATCTTTCTCACCGGTTTTTTCGATCATCAATCCGGAGCATAAAAACAGAGCGGATTTGGTCATAGCATGACCCATCATATGAAAAATGGCAACGCTGGCACCAAAAACACTTCCGAGGCCTATCCCAAAAAAGACATATCCCATTTGTGCAATACTGGAGTAAGCAACCAATCTTTTAATATTTTTTTGAAAGATTGCCACCAAAGAACCAAAGAGCATACCGCTGCTACCCAGTATCAAAATAATGAGTAATATATTAAATTGGCTTACAATCTCAATACCAATAATACGGAATATAAATTTAATGAGAAAATAAGCAAAGGCTTTTAAAACAATACCTGATAAAAAAGCACTGGATGCTGTTGGTGCTGAAGCGTGGGCATCCGGAAGCCAAGCATGGAGCGGGAACATAGCGCTTTTAACACCTAAACCGGCAGTGAATAACGCCAAAACAATTAATAGAGATTTATAATAATGGCTATACCCGCTAATGATTTGCTCATGAATTAAATGTATATTTAAATGGCCTGTATAAGAATAAAGAAAAGCAATACCCATTAAAATTAAGCCTGAGCCAATGGTGCTCATGATGAGATATTTTAATGCGGCTTTGATATTTTCTTGTTTATCCTTGATGAGTACAATACCACAAGAAGTTAACGCGGCGACTTCAATGAAAACATAACCATTAAAGATGTCGTTGGTATAGATGATGCCTAATAAACTACCCGTTAATAAACTTAGTAAAGTATAAAAAAGCTTAACACGGCTCTCTTGAATCTCATAGTCAATGGTTAAAGTTGAAAACCAAACGATGCATATGATCACAAAAGAAAAGCAAGTACTAAGTACTGACTCGATATTGCCGATATAAAATCCTATTCCCCAGATGGTTCCTTGGTATCCTGCACTATAAAAGAACCCCCCGTTAGTTGCAACATACCATAAGGTCACCACTGACAAAATGAATGCAACAATTAAGGAAATCAAGGAAAGGGCCTTGGCTTGAGCATTCTTTTTTAAAAGCGGTATTGAAAAAGCCGATAAAAATAGTAAAAATATCTGTGTTAAAGGTAAATTGGTTGTCATCAACTGACCTTCCCCCTTTCAATGCGAATGATTTCTTCCAAATCTATGGTTCCATATATTTGATTGATCTTTATAGTCAGGGCTAAAAGAACTGCAGTAATGCTCACTGTTACGACTATACCGGTTAAAATTAAAGCAGAAGGAATAGGATTCACATAAGCGTTCACACCTTCAAACTCATCGGTAATGATGGGAGCATGTTTACCTGTAATATAACCCTTGGCAACTAGAAAGAGAAAAACAGAAGTATCCATGATGTTCATGCCAATAATTTTTTTTATTAAATTTTTGTTCAACATAAGTGTTGCTAATCCAATACCAAATAATATAATAGATGCGGATTCAAAATAATGATCCAATAACGAAGCCATAAAATATCCTCCTTGAAGCCCTAGCAGTTCTTAATTTTTCAATGAAAACAGGTCATATAGGATAAATATAGTTGAGGTAACCGTAATCCCTATGAGTATATTCAAAGGAAGTAAAAAACCTCCGCTTAAAATATGTCCGGGTGTTCCTATGGGCGGATGGGGCAAGTGTAAAGTATCGGATAAAAAACTGTAGCCCTTTAAAATGCCATAAGTCATAAGAGAAATACAAATTAGCTTTAATGCATGGTCTTGATTAAAACTTATAGATGCTTTTCCTAAAGCGACATCCTTAAGAATAATACTGGAGGCAATAATAGTACCTCCTGCGAACCCGCCTCCAGGCGAAATATGCCCGTTTAATATGACATAAATACCAAATAATTGAATACAAGGTACAATATATTTTGTAACCTGCTTAAGCACTAAATTATCCATTTTATAAACTCCTATTATTCCTTTAATATTGACATCACCACAATAACGCCGGAAAACAATACAATAGCTTCTATAAATGTATCAAGAGCCCTATAGTCCAGAATAACGGCGCATACAATGTTTTTAGCACCGGTATCCTCCATAGCATTGGCTATGTATCCTTTGCTGAGAACATTGTGTTCAGGGTTATTTGGATTTCCAAATGTCGGACACTCCGATACGCCTATCAATAATGCAATAATAATGAATATGGTGATGAATACGCATAGAATCTGTCTCATTTTTTATCCCTCGCATTATTTTCACCATGATGAATTTTTTTTAAGGTGATAATAAACAATATCGTTGTCACCCCTGCTCCAACGGCTGCTTCTGTTATTGCTAAATCAGGTGCGTTTAACTGCTGCCAGAGAATAGCCATGATCAGGCTATATACAGCAAAAACAATGATACTTCCTAATAAGCTCTTTATGATAGATACAGATATACTGAAAATCATAAGGGATATCAGCATAATGATCATAAATGGTTCCATTTTAACACCTCGTTTAAGAATTAATCATTAATAGATAATAATGATTAATTAAGATTGATTTTGCTTCACAAAACCTATTTAAATATTTTTAATTAGACTTTATGAAACAAAGTCATCCAAAATTATTAATTATTCATTACTCACTATTAATTGGAATATCTACTCTCTGATCTCGTTCTTCTTAACATAAGCTTCTGAAATCAAATGAGTGGCTGTTGGGCTGGTAATCCATATAAATAAAATAATGGTTAAAATTTTTATCGTTACAATATCAAAACCTCTTAATATAATCAGTGATGATAGAGATAATATAGCGCCAAGTGTATCGCATTTAGCTGCACTATGAGCCCTTGTAAGTACATCCGGTAATCTTAGGATTCCTATGGTTCCTACAAGAAAGAAAAATAATCCGGAAAAAAGCAGTATTGTAAAAAAGAATACTTTCATTTATGAAGGACCTCCTGAGCTCATAGTCTGCGCAACAACAATAGATGTTATAAAACTGATTAACGCATAGGTTAATGCAACATCTATAAAATAAGTTTCCTCCAGTAAAAAAGAAACAAAAGAAATAAGCACAATGATTTTGGTGCTTACTACATTAATAGCAATTATTCTATCCGCTGTATTGGGGCCTTTGATAGCGCGGATCATACATAACAAGACCGTGCACGCTAAAAATATAATTGCTAATTCAACCATTTGAACCATGATAAACACCCTCAATCTTCAGCAAAATCTTATCAAAGCTTAATTCTCCTAATCCATCTATGAATTTTTCATCCAAGCAATGAATCATTAAAGTATCTTCAAAAACCTCAACTGTTAATGTGCCTGGGGTTAAGGTAATAGAATTAGCGAGTACAGCTTTACTAATATCCCATTTTAATTGTGTCTTAAAAGCAACCATTTTAGGGTGAATATTAACCCTTGGAGATAATACAATCTTCGCTACATGAATATTGGATGCAACAATATTGATACATAATATCAAAACATACTCCAGTATATATTTTCCCATTAAAAAACTTTCTTTAACGGAAAGCTGAGGGATAACGGTTTTATTTTGATATATAAGTAATATAATAATTAAAGCGCAAACCATTAATGCGGCTATGGTACTTTTTTCTATGAGAATTATACACAAAATAAAAAGAAGAAAAATTACAATCATTTAATCACCTTCTTCTATCTATGTTTAAAGGGAAATAGTTTTAATTTTGTATTCAACATAATAAGGATTATGCTGGCTAAAGCACCAATGATGAGTGTGTCTAAAGTCAGTTTTCCAATAAAGATTATCCATAAAAACAATAGAGCTATCCAAATTAAAAACATCTATTTATCCACCTCCTACTAAACTTTTATTAATTGCAATATATATGCCAATGCAAGTAATAAGAAATGATGTGATGCTGAAACTATTGAAAATTCAACATTAATTATTTAGAATATTACTTTAAAAATAAAAAAAATCATTACAAATAAAGAAAAACGACTTATAAAAGTCGTTAGTTGATTCAAAATGATACAATAGTTAAAATATAATCAAACTTTTGTATCGTTTTAATACAAATAAAAAAGGGGCAAACCTTACCCTTCAATTTCGTATTTTTCCATTTTACGATAAAGCGTACTTCGACCAATTTTTAAAATATCTGCTGTTTTAGAAAGATTAAATTGACACTTTTCCAGTGTGCTGACGATCGCTTTTTTCTCTATTTCTTCAAGGGAAGGAAGCTCTTCAACAAGCTCCTGCTCGTAATTAACGCTGGCTAGAAAGTGTTTCGGTAAATGATTTAGAGATAGATTGCTATGGTCTTTAGATATATTTACAGCCATTTGTAATGTGTTTTGAAGTTCCCTGACATTACCCGGCCAATCATGTTGCTGCAAAATTCTATAAAATTCATCTTCAATACCAACAATGTTTTTTGAAATCCTTTCGGCATATTTGGTAACAAAATAATCGATAAAGAGGCGAAGGTCTTCTTTTCTTTCTCTTAATGGCGGGATATCAATAGGAAAAACATTTAATCGATAATAAAGATCCTCTCTGAACTTTCCTAAAGCCACCTCCTGCTGCAAGTCCTTATTGGTTGCAGCGATGACACGTACATCTACCGGAATGACTTCTTTTCCTCCTACACGAACAATGTTTTTGGTTTCCAATACTCTTAGGAGGCTGACTTGCGCATCCAATGGCATATCGCCTATTTCATCTAAAAAAAGAGTGCCGCCATCTGCTAATTCAAATTTACCCGGATGCCCACCTAAACGTGCCCCGGTAAAAGCCCCTTCTTCATATCCAAACAGTTCACTGGCCACCAGTTCTCTTGGAATAGCGCCGCAATTAAGGAATACGAAGGGTTTAGAACTTCTGGCGCTGTTATTGTGAATGGATTGAGCAAACATTTCTTTTCCTGTACCGCTTTCTCCATGAAGCAAAATGGTTAGGTCAATATTTGAGGAGATTTTAGCCAAATGTAATGCGGGTTTAAGTTTTTCAGATTTTCCTACAATATCTTCAAAGGTAAAGATGGCATTGGCACCTACTATTTTATTAATCATGCTGTGAATAACCTTAGCTTGGTTAATAATAAGTACAATCATTTTAGGTATTCTACCTGTTTTAAAATAGTTGACATCAATAATAAATTTTTTCTTTTGGCCTTTTTGGGTCACCAATTCCCATTCTTCTTCAAAAACAGTGTCATTCAGAATAAAAATTCTTACAAAGTTTTTTTCATTTGTTATATATTTGTTGATATTGGTACCCTCTATTTTTTTGCGTTTGATATCAAGAAGATTACGGGCTTGTTTATTTGCATTTAAGATATTACCTTTAGCATCTACAGCAACAATCCCTTCTGAGATTGTTTCCATAATGTCGTAAAACTGCTTGTTCATTGAATTCAGGTCTAGGTTAATCTCTCTTAAGCGCAATTCTCGTTGAATGGCTTCTGCAGCAGCTGTTACCATGCCTAAAGTATGAGGATGAACCATAGAATAGTTTCCGGTTATACTTAGGATACCAATGATTTGGTTGAATTTATCTTTTATTGGACAAGCTGAGGTTGTGAGCCCATGAAACTTTTCCATATAATGCTCACTTCCCATGATCTGAATAGGCTTTTTTAACAGCAATGAAAGCCCTACCGCATTAGTTCCTGCATGGGCTTCCTTTAAATTATAGCCATTTTGCAAATAGGTTTTACCAAATCTGGCGATGAATCCTTTTTCACCGATGTGATCCAAAACATATCCATCTTTGTCTGTCAAACGAATAATAAAATCATTATTGCCAACAATGCTGTAAATACTGTTCATAAAAGGCTTTGCAATATCCAGCAATGACCGATTGTCTTGCTGCCGAGCAGCTATTTGGTTTCCGGACACATGTAAAGTAGGGATTCGACTATGAGGATCAATACCATAGGCTTTGCTTCTTTTCCATGACTCCAAAACCATAGGATGTAATTGCTCGACTTCAATGGCTGCACCTAATATAAATTTATCCCAAATTTCGTGTATGAGATTATTCTGCAAAGAAGGATCTTTAAACTTCATCCGTATCACTCCTTGTTATAATTAAATACATTGTATCATAATGATACAATCCTGTGAAGTGATAAAATTTAGCATACTTTAAAATAACATGGTTCCAAATGATAATAATGTGGGACAGCAGCTATTTACAAAATCACCTTTTATGATAAAATAGTCTCGATGTAATTTAATATATGAATTGAACCCAGATTATTTACGGAAACTACCAAAAAACGCAGTAGATTTTTGGAATTTATCGTAAATAATCTGGATAAAAGCATAATAATAAAAATATAGTATTTAAACTGAAAAATTCTATTTAATAATTGTATATAATGGGGGTTTCAAAATGAACTTAGTTGTTTCAAAATTTGGAGGATCATCTTTAGCAGATGCTTTTCAGCTGGAAAAAGTAAAAAGTATTGTAGAAAGCAATCCGGAGAGAAGGTTTGTTGTTCCTTCGGCACCAGGCAAAAGGTTCGCCGAAGATAATAAAGTAACAGATTTGTTGTACCTATGCAAAACCCATATGGAACATAATGTTCCTTTTGATCAAGTATTTCAAGTTATTTGTGATCGATATATATCCATTGTTTATAACTTGAAGCTAAAAATTGAATTGCAGCCTTACTTCGATGAAATCAAACAAAACATGGCAAATGGTGCATCTGCCGATTACATAGCCAGTAGAGGCGAATATCTCAATGGTCTCTTGTTAGCTGAATATCTCGGATATGACTTTGTTGATGCAAAAGATATCATTTTCTTTGATAAGAGAGGACGTCTTTTAGAAGAAGAGACCGATGAGGCCATAAAAAACACCCTTGCAAACTATGAAAATGCAGTAATCCCTGGCTTTTATGGTTCTCAGCCTAATGGAAAAATCAAGACTTTTTCTCGAGGCGGATCAGATGTTACAGGTTCTCTTGTAGCAAAAGCTCTAAAAGCAGACATTTATGAAAACTGGACAGATGTTTCAGGATTTTTAATGGCCGATCCCAGCATTGTACAGGATCCTCTGCCCATAAAATCCGTCACGTATAAAGAACTCAGAGAGCTTTCTTACATGGGAGCTTCTGTGCTGCATGAAGATTCTGTTTTTCCGGTTCGTCAAGCCAATATACCGATAACGATTAAGAATACCAATGAACCGGACCATCCGGGAACGATTATCGTATCGGACGCAAAAAATCGGTTAGATGAACATGTCATAACAGGAATCGCCGGAAAGAAAGGATTTACGGTTATTGCAATTTACAAAAATAACATGAACTCAGAAGTAGGCTTTATAAAAAGGATACTGTCAATCCTGGAGGACTATAATATTTCTATTGAGCATGTCCCTTCCGGTATTGATACGGTTTCAGTGGTTATTTCAAACAATACAGTGGAAAATGTATTAGAAGACATTTTAGATGAAATAAGAAAAAAACTTCATCCTGACTCTATAGATATATATTCAGAGATGGCCCTTGTGGCAACCGTTGGATATGGTATGTCCAGAAGACGCGGCGTTGCCGCTAAACTTTTCACAGCATTATCTGAAGCGGGTGTTAATATTCGGATGATTGACCAAGGCTCAAGTGAAATAAATATCATAACCGGTGTAGAAAACAACGATTTTGAGAAAGCTATAAAAGCAATATATAATGCGTTTGTCAATCCCAGTTGATAAAAATAAGAATTAAGAATATGTGGTGGTATTTCTAAGCTACTACTACCTACGGGGGATTTTATGAAATTAAGTGAAAAACAAAAGAAAATTTTAAAATGGACTTATGGATTAGCTCTTGCAATTATTCTTCAGCAAGTTTTAACTAGGTGTGGACTCAATTTTTGGCAATAATTTTCAAAATATAAAGGGCATGCAAATGCCCTTTATTTATATGAAATATATGTTAAAATATAAAATGATGAACAGAAACCAAAAAAATACATGATTTGAAGGAGATGGGTTAATATGGGTCTTTTGGAGAAGATATTTGGAGACCTGAATGAAAAAGAGATTAAGAAACTTTCAAAGAGAGTTAATAGAATAGAAGCGTTAGAACCGGATATTCAAAAACTCAGTGATGAAGCATTAAAAGATAAGACCATAGAATTTAGAAAGCGACTATCGGAAGGCGAAACATTAGACGATATATTAGAGGAAGCTTTTGCAGTAGCAAGAGAAGGTGCAGTTCGTACATTAGGAATGAAGCATTTTACAGTTCAGCTTTTAGGCGGAATTGTTCTTCATCAAGGACGGATTGCAGAAATGAAAACAGGTGAAGGAAAAACCCTTGTAGCAACCTTGCCTGTCTATTTGAATGCTTTAGCGGGAGAAGGGGTTCATGTCGTTACGGTCAATGATTATTTGGCTAAACGTGACATGGAGTGGATGGGAAAACTCTATACCTTTTTGGGTTTAACCGTAGACTGTATTGTACATGGTTTGACTCATCAGCAGCGTAAAGCAGCATATAATTGTGATATTACATACGGAACCAACAATGAGTTTGGTTTCGACTACCTAAGAGATAATATGGTGACCTACAAAGAGGAGATGGCGCAAAGACCGTTAAATTTTGCTATCATCGACGAAGTGGATAGTATCCTTGTAGATGAGGCAAGAACACCCCTCATCATTTCAGGTGCAGGAAGAGAATCCACTCAGTTATATGCTCAAGCCAACCAATTTGTAAAAATTTATAAAAATGAAGTGGACTTTACCATAGATGAAAAGGCCAAATCCATTGCCCTAATGGAAGATGGCGTTTCAAAGGCTGAAAAGAAATTTAATGTAGAAAATTTAGCGGATCCTGAAAATATGGAACTGAACCACCACATTTTACAAGCATTAAAAGCGCAACATCTTATGAAACGAGATGTTGACTATGTTATAAAAGATGAGCAAATCGTGATTGTAGATGAATTTACAGGTCGTTTAATGTTTGGTAGACGGTACAGCGATGGCCTGCATCAAGCCATAGAGGCAAAAGAAGGGTTAAGGGTAAGAAATGAGTCAAAGACCTTAGCTACTATTACCCTTCAAAACTACTTTAGAATGTATCAAAAGCTGGCAGGGATGACAGGTACTGCAAAAACTGAAGAAGACGAATTTAAAGAAATTTATGGCATGGATGTTGTTGTTGTTCCTACCAATAAACCAATACAACGTCAAGATTTAGCAGACTCCATATATGGAACAGAAAGAGGAAAATACATTTCTATAGTTCGACAAATTGCTGAAAAGCATGCCACAGGACAGCCTGTGCTAGTGGGTACTATTTCTATAGAAAAATCTGAGCTCATCAGTGAACTTCTTAAAAAACAAGGTGTTAAACATAATGTTTTAAATGCAAAGCACCACGAAAAAGAAGCAGAAATTGTTGCAGAAGCAGGCCGATTAGGTGCTGTAACGATTGCCACCAATATGGCTGGAAGAGGTACAGACATCATTTTGGGAGGTAATCCTGAGTTTGAAGCCAAAATGGATATGAGAAAAAAAGGTTTTACAGAAGATATTATCTCAATGGCTTCCAGCAATACACCAACAGAAGATGAAGAAATACTTGAAGCCAGAGAAGAATATCGAAAGATTCATGAGCATTATAAACAAGAAAGAGCAGAAGAGCAGGAAAAAGTAATATCCATAGGCGGACTTCACATCATTGGTACAGAAAGACATGAAGCACGAAGGATCGATAACCAGCTTAGAGGAAGATCCGGTAGACAAGGTGACCCCGGTTCATCTCAATTCTTTATTGCATTAGATGATGAATTGATGAGGCTGTTTGGAGGAGAAAAAATTCAAGGCTTTGTATCCAAAATGGGTATGGAAGAAGATGAAGCCATAGAAGCCAATATGCTTACCAAGTCCATAGAAAATGCCCAAAAGAGAGTAGAGGGTAGAAACTTCTCTATCAGAAAGTACGTTCTGAAATATGACGATGTCATGAACAAGCAAAGAGAAATTATTTACAATGAGAGACGCAGAGTCCTTGAAGGTGAAAATCTAAGGTCACATATCATGGGCATGTTCGAAAGCATTGTGGACGACTATATTGCAATGTATACCGTGGATGCAAAATATCCGGAAGAATGGGATTTAGAAAGCTTAAATAAAGTATTGCAAACCTTTATTCCCGATATCAAACTGAAGTTTGATAACCTAGAGCAAATGGAGTTACAAGATCTTAAAGATTACATCATGTCAATGGAAGACAAAGCGTATGAAATAAAAGAAGAAGAAATCCAACCGGAAAGAATGAGAGAGCTTGAAAGAGTGATTCTTCTTAGAGTTGTCGATACAAAATGGATGGATCATATTGACGCCATGGATCAGCTCAAACAAGGAATCGGTTTGCGTGCCGTGGGACATGAAGACCCTGTAAGAGCTTATCAAAATGAAGGCTTTGATATGTTTGAGGCCATGATAAAGAGCATACAAGAAGACACGGTAAAATATATGCTTAATGTTACCCTTAACACCGACACTGAAAGAAAACAAGTGGTGAAAATTGGAGAAGCACAGAAAGAAAGTTTTAGGGATGACGACCGTTCTGACAAAATAAGAATTCGTGCAGTACCCGATCAGCAGGAACGAAAACAACCTGAACAGAAGCAACAGCCCATCAAGAAAGAAAAAACAGTGGGAAGAAATGAACCCTGCCCTTGTGGAAGTGGTAAAAAATACAAAAAGTGCTGTGCACAAAAACAAAATGAAGATATAGGTTAGGGTCTAGAGGATAGAAGATAGGAATGAAAGAAATTTTGTAAAAACAAAATATCTAATCTTAAATCATAAATTCAAAGGGATGTGATAAAATGATTCAATTAGAACAGCTGAGTTATGAGCTGGGCGGCATAGAGGAAAACATACAAGAACTGGGTGTTTCACTTTGACATAGAAGCATTAAATGATCAATTAATGGAGATGGAAAAAGAAACGCTTTCGGATACTTTCTGGGATGATCACCAAAAAGCTCAAAAAACCCTCAAAATGAAAAAAGAAATAGAAACCAAAATACAACAACATCAAAAGCTTGAAAGTAATTTTGAGGATTTATCCGTATTAATCGAACTAGCCATAGAAGAAGCCGACGAGTCTTTAATAAAAGAAATCGAAACATCTTTTTCTGCATTAGAAAAAGAAGTAGATGAGATGAAAATTAAAGTACTGCTCAGTGGAGAGTACGATGGCAATAATGCGATCATTTCCATACATGCCGGTTCAGGAGGTTTAGATGCACAAGACTGGGCCGAAATGCTGGTACGTATGTATACGCGATGGGCAGAGAGAAAGAAATTCAAAATAAAAACCTTAAACTTTCTCCCGGATAAAGAAGGCGGCATTAAGAGTGCAGATTTTCTGATACAAGGTGAAAATGCTTACGGATACCTGAAAAATGAGAGAGGTGTTCATAGGATTGTAAGAATATCACCTTTTGATTCCTCAGGAAGACGACATACTTCCTTTGCATCATTAGACGTAATGCCTGAAATAGATGATAATATTCATATAGATATTGACCCCAATGATTTGAGAATAGACACTTACCGTGCAAGTGGTGCCGGAGGCCAGCATGTCAACAAAACGGACTCAGCCATTCGGATTACACATTTGCCTACCAACATTGTCGTTCAGTGCCAAAATGAAAGGTCTCAGCATCAGAACAAAGATACGGCAATGAAAGTATTAATGGCGAAGCTCTTAGATTTAAAAGAAAGAGAACAAAAAGAAAAAGTAGAAGAGCTTAAAGGCGATTATGGGCAGATTTCTTGGGGAAATCAAATAAGATCTTATGTCTTTCATCCGTATACCATGGTTAAAGACCATAGAACCAATACGGAGGTAGGGAATGTACAATCCGTAATGGATGGCGACATTGACCTTTTTATCAACGAAAAGCTAAAGCAAGATGCTATAAAATAAAAAGCAGGGGCGTATTGCATACGCCCTTGAATCTTTAAATATCGTAGTGTCGAGTCTCTGTACTCGATCTACAATGAATAGGGTTAAGAATTAATTCTGTAATCCGTAATCAAGTATTAATGTTAGTAGAGGTGAGATAATGATTATTGAAAGATTATCAAAAGAGTTCCACATTAAGACATCACAGATTGAAAACACAATCAAACTAATAGACGAAGGCAATACCATACCCTTTATTGCCAGGTATCGAAAAGAGGTAACAGGCGGGCTTACAGATGTGATATTAAGAGACCTGCATGAGCGACTTCTTTATCTGCGAAATCTTGAGGAAAGAAAGCAAGAAGTCACTCGCTTAATTGAAGAACAAGGAAAGCTGACGGAAGCATTAAAAAATGAAATTACATCTGCAGAAGTGCTGCAAAGAGTTGAAGACCTGTACAGACCATTTAAACAGAAAAAACGTACAAGAGCGGGGAAAGCTAAGGAAAAAGGACTGGACCCTCTTGCAGAACTTATTATTCAACAACAAACAACAGAAGGGACCCTTGAAGAATTGGCTGCGCCTTTTGTTGATGAAGAAAAAGGTGTAAAAGATGTAAAAGAAGCCATTCAAGGCGCATTAGACATCATAGCGGAAATGATATCCGATAATCCTGAGTATAGAGAAGCAATTAGAAACAAATGTTTAAAAGAAGCAACGCTTATTTCGGAAGCAGTTGATAAAGAAGAAAAGACCGTATATGAAATGTACTATGAATACTCTGAGGGAGTAGCAAAGATACCAGATCATCGAATATTGGCCATTAACCGTGGTGAAAAAGAAAAGAAACTAAAAGTTAAGCTTAAAGCCCCTGTTGAAGAAATATTACATAAATTAAACGAGCATGTCATAACCAACCCTAAATCCATTTCTACTCCTTGGCTGGAAAAAACCATAGACGATGCATACAAACGCTTAATTGCGCCTTCAATAGAAAGAGAGATAAGGAATACCCTTTCAGAAAGAGCAGAAAAAGAAGCGGTTAAAGTATTTGGGCAAAATACGGAAAAATTATTAATGACACCTCCCGTTAAAAATGCAAAAGTCCTAGCCGTTGATCCAAGCTATAGAACAGGATGTAAAATAACAGCAATAGATGAAACCGGGAAATTTATAGAATTTACCACCATATACCCTACTCCGCCCAGAAAAGAAATTGAAAAGTCAAAAGTGGTATTAAAACAATTATTAAAAAAACACAACACAGATATCATTGCTATTGGTAATGGAACTGCGTCTAGAGAAACGGAACAATTTGTTTCAGAAACCCTTAAAGAAATAGATCAAAAAATTCATTATACCATTGTCAGTGAAGCAGGGGCATCTGTTTATTCTGCTTCAAAACTGGCGACAGAAGAATACCCTGACTTAGATGTGACCACCAGAGGCGCATTATCTATAGGAAGACGATTGCAGGACCCATTAGCAGAGCTGGTAAAAATCGACCCCAAACACATTGGGGTAGGACAATATCAGCATGATGTCAACCAATCTATGCTGGATGAATCTTTAAAAAATGTGGTGGAGGATTGCGTTAACCGTGTAGGCGTCGACCTAAACACCGCTTCACCATCCTTATTACAATACATATCAGGTATCAATTCAGCCATTGCCAAAAACATTGTAAAATATAGAGAAGAACAAGGAAAATTCTCACGCAGAGAAGAGCTTAAAAAAGTTACAAAACTAGGGGATAAAGCTTATCAACAATGTGCTGGATTTTTAAGAATCACAGATGGTGCCAATGCATTGGATTGTACAGCAGTACACCCTGAGTCTTATGATGCAGCTTTAGAGCTCATGAAATTATTGGGAATAGAACAAGAAACCATTCATTTAGGCGGTGCTAAAGCAGTAGAAGAAAAGATTATAGAATTTGCAAAACCTGAACCGGAAATTCAACCTTTGGAGACAGGTAAAAGAATTAAAAATCTTCAAGATATGGCTGCCATAAAGCAAGCCATGATGCGTCAATCGAAAACCGTACCAAAAGAAACCATATTTAAAAATAACCTTTTAAAAATAGCTGAAAAACTTGAAATCGGATTGCCCACGCTGGAAGACATGGTCAAGGAGCTGATTAAGCCGGGAAGAGATCCAAGAGATGAAATGCCGGAGGTTATATTTAGAAATGACGTATTGAAGTTTGAAGATTTAAAATTAGACATGGAAATGATGGGAACCGTCAGAAATGTAGTGGATTTTGGAGCATTTGTAGATATTGGCATTAAAAATGACGGCTTAGTACACATTTCCCAAATATGTGATCGTTACATCAAACATCCTATGGATGCCGTTAGCGTAGGGGATACGGTAAAAGTAAAAATTATTAATATTGATGATGATAGACAAAGAGTGTCTTTAAGTATGAAAGGTTTGAATAAATAATGAAAATGAATACCATATTATTTGATTTTGATGGTACAGTTATGGATACCAATGAGCTAATTGTACAATCTTTCCAGCATACATACAAAACAATAAGTGGAAAAGAGAAAAAACGAGAAGATATCTTAAATTCTTTTGGAGAGCCTCTCTCCATTACCTTAAAAAGAGAAGTGGATATACCGGTAGAGGAAGCAATTGAAATCTATAGAGATTTTCATTATGGGCAATTCGAAAATTTTATCAGCCTCTTTGATGGGATAGAGTCAGTGATAAAAGAGCTATTTGACAGAGGATATAAGCTGGGTATTGTAACGTCAAGATTGAAACGCACAACGATGATGGGGCTGACCAAGTATGGTATAGATCAATATTTTAAAACCATCGTTGCAGCAGATGACTGTACTTTACATAAACCTCACCCGGAACCTATCTTAAAGGCGTTAGAAAAATTGGGTAGTCAACCCGAGAAGGCATTAATGATAGGTGACAGCCCATTTGACATTAAAAGTGCAAGAAATGCAAATGTAAAATCTGCAGTGGTATCATGGAGCGTATTGTCAAAAGAACTTTATATGAATGAAAAACCAAATTATGTCATAAATAAAGTAGAAGACATATTAATACTTGTTGATAATATCAATAACACTCAATAAAGAAAGGGTAAAGATATGATCATAATAAATGCTGAAATATACACAATGGAAGGCGAAAGCTTTAAACGCGGATGTGTATGGATTGAAAATGGTAAAATAAAAAAAATAGCTGAAGTAATCAATATTGATGGAGAAAAAATCATCGATGCTGATGGAAAAATGCTTTTTCCCGGATTCATTGACGCCCACAGCCATCTTGGAATGTGGGAGGACGGCGTAGATTCTGAGGGGGCAGATGGTAACGAAGCAACCGACCCAATAACGCCCCAATTAAGAGCCATAGATGCCATCAATCCAATGGACCGTACCTTTGAAGAGGCGTATCAAGGCGGCATAACGGCAACGTCTACAGGACCGGGAAGTGCTAATGTCATATCCGGCCAATTTGCCATCATAAAGACTTATGGAAAAAGAATTGATGATATGATTATGAAAGAACCGGCTGCCATTAAATGCGCATTTGGCGAAAACCCTAAAAGAGTTTACGGCGACCAACACAAATCTCCTTCAACAAGAATGGCGACAGCAGCTTTGCTAAGAGAGACCTTGATGGAAGCGAAAGATTATTTAGAAAAGAAAGAATCAGATGATGAAGACAAACACCCTGATTATGATATGCAAATGGAAGCGCTAATACCTTTGCTAAAAAAAGAGATTCCTCTAAAAGCCCATGCACACAGAGCAGATGATATCTTTACAGCTATTCGAATTGCTAAAGAATTTGATTTGAATATGACCCTGGACCATTGTACGGAAGGTCACTTAATTACAGAGTATCTAAAGCATGAAAATATGCCTGCAATAGTAGGACCCAGCTTCTCAGAAAGAAGTAAAGTTGAATTGAGAAACCTTACCTTTGAAACGCCGGGGGTGTTAAATAAAGCGGGCATAAAGGTGGCCATCATGACAGACCATCCCGTGATTCCTATACAATATTTGACCCTTTGTGCTGCATTAGCTGCAAAAGCAGGACTGGATAAACAAGAAGCCCTTAAAGCCATAACCATCTATGCGGCAGAAATTCTAGGGGTTTCAGATAGAATCGGAAGCTTAAAAGAAGGCAAAGATGCAGATATGGTCCTATGGGACGGACACCCATTTGACATAGAAAGCAAAGTCAATATGACCATTATAGATGGAAAAATCGTATATAATTCAATGGAGAATCTATAAATAAATAAAATGAATAATTAATAATGAATAATTAAGGAGGATTTTCTGGCGAAAATCATAATAAGTAAACATTTAAGGTAAATTTTGCATGCAAAATTTACCTTAATTATTAACTATTAATTATTCATTATTAATTTGCCTCTAATCTTCCACTATCATTTCAGCTACCTTATAAATATCCCCAGCTCCCATGGTAATCACCAAATCATTAGGCAGTGCATTTTCACAAACCTTAGATTTAATATCATCAAAGCTGGATAAATAACAAATATCTTTATTGGGATGACTTTTCTTTATCTCACTGACTAGGTCAGAAGAATTAATCTTATAAATATTCTTCTCTCTTGCTGCATAAATATCTGTAATGATCACCTTATCAGCGCAGTCAAAAGCATCAATAAACTCATTAAAAAGCGCTTTCGTACGGGTAAAAGTATGAGGCTGAAAAACACACCACAACTGCTTATGGGGTACATTTGTGCAAGCTTTTAAAGTTGCTTTAATCTCCTCGGGATGATGGGCGTAATCATCTACAACCTTAATATCCTTAGAGGTTGTTCCAATGATATCAAAACGCCTTTGGGTGCCATTAAAACATTGTAATGTACTTGCAATCTTATCAATAGGAGCGCCTAAACTATGACAACATGCAAAAGCAGCCAAAGAATTATTAATATTGTGCTCACCGGGTATGGAAAGCTGGACATTGGAAAGCCATTTATTTTGATAAACAACATCAAACATAGGCATACCTTCAGAATTAAACTTGATGTTGGCTGCATAATAATCACAGCTGCTATCAAAACCAAAAGTAATCACTTTACAGGATACTTTGTTGATAATACTTTTTACAAAAGCATTGGCACTATAAGCGACAATTAAACCATCATCAGGAACTAAATTGGCAAACTTTTCAAATGAACTAACAATGTGGTCAATATCTTTAAAATAATCCAAATGATCTGAATCAATATTTAAAATGACTTCGATTCTTGGACTCAACTTTAGAAAACTGTCCACATATTCACAAGCCTCAGTCACCAAATAGGGGCTGTTACCTACTTTAACATTGCCGCCTATTTTATCCAACTTTCCGCCTACTAATATAGTAGGGTCCATGGAACTGTTTTCAAGAATTAAAGAAATCATGGATGTGGTAGTTGTTTTTCCGTGGGTACCGGAAACAGCAACATTATTTTTATAAGCTCTCATGATGTGTCCAAGCATTTCTGCACGAGACATGCATGGAATATTGTTTTCTTTTGCAAATTTTAATTCTGGGTTATCGGAAGATACCGCTGCCGTATACACAACCAAATCAACATTTTGAATGTTATCTTTATCATGACCTGTATATATAGTGGCACCCAGTTTATCCAAACGTTTGGTAATATCAGACCCTTTAATATCAGACCCCGACACTTGATATCCTTTAATAATAAGTATTTCAGCAATAGCACTAAGACCAATGCCGCCAATACCAATACAGTAAATATGATTAATTGTTTCTGCCAAATTCATGAAATACCTCCAATGCTATCTCTCAACTCTATTTAAAAAATAAATTCATTATAATAATATGTTAACTTACCTTAAATAATAATGGATAATGTAAAATGATAATACCCACATCCAAACAAATTATACCACAAAGCCTTTACCATCTCATCTTAGAATTTGACAAAAACAATAAAACAAATAAAATAGTAGGAAAGAGCATAATTTTCAAAATATTCCGTGGAGGAGATAAATGAAGAGAAACGAAAGAATAGGTGCTATTATAAAGATATTAAGTGCATCTCCAAATCGATTATTTACTCTTAATTACTTTACAGATAGATTTAATTCAGCCAAGTCAAGTGTCAGTGAAGACATTGTTATAGCAAAAAAAATAATGGATAATATGAAATTGGGAAAAATTGAAACGATACCCGGCGCAGCCGGAGGCGTTAAATATGTGCCAAGCATGTCTAAAGAAGCAACTATGAGCCTTTTGGATGAAATATGCACCAAGCTAAAAGATGAGAGTAGAATCCTGGCAGGAGGTTTTTTATATACATCCGACATCATGTTTGATACCTCAATTATTAAAAGAGCAGGAGAGGTATTTGCAACACAATTTATTAACCAAAAAGCAGACTATGTTGTGACCGTCGAAACAAAAGGGATTCCCCTGGCGTATATGACGGCTGAGGCGTTAAACCTTCCCTTAGTAGTCGCCAGAAGAGATAGCAAAGTATCGGAAGGCTCTACAGTGAGTATTAACTTTATTTCCGGTTCCACCGATAGAATACAAAAAATGTCTATGTCAAAACGAGCCATAAAGCCTAATTCTAAAGCAATCATCATAGATGATTTTATGAAAGGCGGCGGAACCGCTAGAGGAATCGTAGATTTACTGACGGAATTCGACATAGAAGTAGTAGGCATAGGCGTTCTGATTTCAACCCAAAATCCCAATAAGAAGCTGGTCAATAATTTCATCTCATTAATTTCTTTAGAAGATGTGGATATGGACCAAAAAGCCATAAATGTATGTCCAAATAATGATTTGTCAGAATTATTTTAAAAAAAAGAAGGATATTTTCGAAATATGGAGAATATAGAAAAAAATTATTTTTATTTTTTTAGCTATTTATTAAAACTATTTAAGAATGACTGGAAAGGTGGTGAACCGCATGCAAGTTACTGATGTTAGAGTCAGAAAGGTTAGTGATGATGGTAAAATGAAAGCTATTGTATCTGTAACTTTCGATGATGAATTTGTTGTACATGACATTAAAATCATTGAAGGACAAAATGGTCTATTCATTGCTATGCCTAGCAGAAAAATGGGTGAAGGAGATTTTAGAGATATAGCCCATCCATTAAACTCAGAAACAAGAAATAAAATTAAAGAAGCTATTTTTGAAGAATACGACAAAGCAAAGGCCGAATTAGAATTTTCCAGCGATGGCGATTATGCTGTAGCAGAGGAATAAAAATATTTAAAAAAATTGCTTTCAACAAAATCTGTGAGAACTGATATTTATATTGCTTTTATAAAAGAATAATTTATTTTATTCTCAAAAATTATATGGCAGCAAAACCTCAATTTTATTGAGGTTTCTTTTTTTTTGATTGACTCTTTTAGAAGCAGGATAAAAATGTTATACTAATTTTGGGTTTTGAGTAAAATGATAATGAAAAATTAAATACCCAGATTTTTTGAAGTTCATCATGAATGATTTGGGTAAAACTTAAGGAGTGTGGGATATGGCTTTAAATTCTGCTGTGATACTAGCTGCAGGAGCAGGAACACGAATGAAATCCAAAATACCTAAGGTATTACACCAATTATGTGGACACAGTATGATCGACCATGTCATAAGAGCAGTAAAAGCTTCTCATATAAATGATATCATTGTTATCATTGGCAGTGGCGCAGATCAAGTCGAAAAAAAGCTTGAAAAATCAGATGTACAATTTGTACTTCAAAAAGAGCAATTGGGAACAGGGCATGCCCTACAACAAGCGAAAGACAAAATACCAAACCAAGGGAATGTCATCGTCCTATATGGCGATATGCCCATGCTTTCCAGTGAAACTATAAAAGCCTTTATGGCATTTCATGAAACAGAAAGAAATGACTTATCCGTATTAACCGCAAAGGTAGAGAACCCCTATGGGTATGGTAGAATCGTAAAAAATCATAAAGGTGAAATGATTAAAATTGTCGAACATAAAGATGCTGATGAAGAAGAATTACTAATCGATGAAATCAATTCCGGGGTTTACTGTTTTGATGCACCGTTTTTGAAAAAACACCTTCATGACATTGATAATAACAATAATCAAAAAGAATACTACTTACCGGATTTAATAAGCATTGCAGTAAAAAATCAATATAAATTGGGGACTTACCAAACCCTAAACAGTGAAGAACTTATGGGGGTTAACTCAAGAAAACAACTCATGGAGGCGGATGCTGCCATGAGAAAAAAAATAAATGAAAAATGGATGGATGAGGGCGTAACCATCATAAATCCAGAGCATACCTATATCGAACCTGATGTGAAGATAGGTATAGACACCATCATATACCCAGGCGCAACCCTTAAAGGCAATACCATTATTGGTGAAGACTGTATGATCGGTGAAAATACTCGTATTGAAAATTCAATTATAAAAAATGGTGTAGAGATTCAAAGCTCCGTTATACTGGATAGCCGAGTAGATGAAGCAACAACAATAGGACCATTTGCATATTTAAGACCTGGAAGTAATATAGGGAAAAATGTTAAAATCGGTGATTTTGTTGAGATAAAAAATGCTGCAATTGGAGATGGGTCAAAAGCGTCTCACTTAGCTTATGTTGGAGACGCTGAGGTCGGAAAAAATGTCAATATTGGATGCGGCGTTATTTTTGTTAATTATAATGGAAAAGAAAAACAAAAAATAATCGTTGAAGATGATGCTTTTGTTGGCAGCAATGTTAACTTAGTTGCACCGGTTGTTGTTAAAAACAAAGGATATGTAGCAGCCGGTACAACTGTTACTATGGAGGTACCCGAAGGCGCACTTTGTATAGGTAGAGGAAAACAAAGACATATTGATGGCTGGGTTGACAGAAAGAATATTAAGAAAAAATAAGGGAGATTTTACAATGAGAAATCAGACACAATCAATTAAAGTATTTACAGCAAGCTCAAACAAAGCTTTGGCTCAAGAAATTGTTGCATGCATGGGAAAAGAGCTGGGCGACTCAAATATTAGTACTTTTAGCGATGGAGAAATATCCGTTGATATCAATGAAACCGTTAGGGGGGCGGATGTTTACATTGTTCAATCCACCTGTGATCCTGTTAATCATCACCTTATGGAGCTTTTGATTATGACTGATGCTATGAAAAGAGCTTCGGCAGGTAGAATAACGGCAGTAGTACCTTATTATGGCTATGCAAGACAAGATCGAAAAACCAAAGCCAGAGACCCAATTACCGCAAAACTTGTAGCCAATCTTATGACCAGTGCAGGTGCAGACCGGGTATTATCTATGGATTTACATGCATCACAGATTCAAGGATATTTTGATATTCCTGTAGATCATTTGAGAGGTGTCCCCATTTTAGCTAAATACTTTATGGAACTTAATATAGAGGATGTTGTTGTCGTATCTCCTGACATCGGAAGTGTTACCAGAGCCAGAAATTTTGCCAATTATCTTGACGCGCCTATTGCCATTGTTGATAAAAGAAGACCAAAAGCTAATGTAGCAGAAATCATGAATATTATTGGTGATATTGAAAATAAAAATGTTATCCTAGTAGATGACATGATTGATACGGCGGGAACCATCACCAATGGGGCTAATTCATTAAAAGAACTAGGTGCCAAAAAGGTATATGCGTGTGCAACGCATCCGGTCATCTCCGGACCTGCAATGACCCGTATTAAAGAATCCGTCATAGATGAATTGGTTGTATTAAATACCATTCCAATCCCAGAAGAAAAAAAATTGGATAAAATAAAAATACTTTCAGTGGCGCCTATTTTTGCAGAAGCCATAACTAGAATTTATACCAATGATTCTGTAAGCATGTTATTCGATTAAAACCTATCAAAAGCATGACGTCCCGAATAAAATATTATTCGGGCGTTATTTTTAGGGAAAATGGAGAGTGAAAAAATGTATATTATTGTTGGGTTAGGAAACCCGGGAAAGCAATATGATCATACAAGACATAATATAGGATTTATTACAGTTGATTATCTTGCCGGTCAACATCATATAAAAATAAATAAAATAAAACACAAAGCCATAGTTGGAGAAGGGCTTATTAAAGGCGAAAAAGTATTGTTAGTAAAACCTCAAACCTTTATGAACCTCAGCGGTCAAAGTGTAAGAGAAATCATCAACTATTACAAAATAGAACCTGACAAGCTGATCGTTATATACGATGACGTAGATCTTGAAACAGGAAAAATTAGAATACGAAAAAAAGGGAGTGCAGGAACACATAATGGTATGCGTTCCATTATTTATGACATTCAATCTGACCTTTTTCCTAGAATTCGTATTGGTGTTGGGCGAGATGATAGGATAGAATTAAGCAGCTATGTACTATCCAAATTTAAAAAAGAAGAAATAGACAGCATTGAAAAAGCGGTTATTGACTCAGCTAAGGCGGTAGAAGCGTTAATAGAACACGGTATAGATAATGCCATGAATGAATATAATTAAACATAAATGATAGATGCAATAAGATATTGGGCATGCCTTTATCTCAAACATCTAGCAAGGTGGTAAAATGATTAGCAGACTCTTTGTGAATCAAACTCAAAATACAGGATTTTCAGAAGCATTTTTGCCATACAAAAAAATACAAGCAGGGGTTGTCAATGTAGTTGGATTATCGGAAAGTCGGGGCGCACATGGCGTTGCGCAGATATTTAATAACTACAATAAGCAATGTCTGGTTATTACAGCGTCTGAAAAACGAGCGAAACGGTTAAGTGAAGATATCCGTTTTTTTGTTGATAATAAAGTACATTATATACCGGCCCAAGAACCGGTGTTTTTTAAATACGATGCAAAAAGTCATAATATATTGGAAGAAAAATTAAATGCATTAATTCACATCATTAATGACGATCATTGTATAGTGGTATGTTCCATAGAAGGGGTATTAAAAAAGTTAGCACCTAAAGAGCATTTTCTTGAAAATATATTAGAAATCAATATAGGGGATGAAATTGAAATAGAAGTTCTCTTACATAAAATGGTCTTATTAGGCTATGAAAGAGCTCGTCAGGTGGAAGCTAAAGGCCAATACAGCTTAAGAGGCGGCATTATGGACATCTTTCCCATGGATACGGAAAATCCCTTTAGGATAGAGTTTTTTGATACAGAAGTGGATTCCATTAGAACCTTTGATTTATCTACTCAACGGTCTATACAAAACATTCGTACCCTCAAAATATATCCGGCACAACAATTGATAGCAGACAATCAACGTTTTAAAAAAGCCCAAGCAGCCATTGACCAAACGTATACCAACCAGATTTTAAAACTATCCGATGAAAATAAAACCCGGTTGAGCCAAAAAAAAGAACAATTACTGGAGTTCATAAAAACAAGAACCAATATGCAAATATTAGAAAACTATATTCAATATTTTTATGATTATCCTACCAACTTAAAAGAATATATGAATGACGATGCGGTACTCATTTTCGATGACCCGGACAGAATTCAAGATAGAATCAAGAGCATGCATAAAGAAGTCAGCGACGATTTTAAATATCTGTTGGAAAAAGGAGAAGCCGTACCAAAAGACTTTGAAATTATCCCCAATATTAACGATTATAAGGCTCTTTATGAAAATAGATTAGCAATCGTATGGACACCCTTTATAAAAACGACCCAAGATACCGGCTATATAGCAACCATCAATACTCCTTCAAAACCAGTATCCACATACCAAGGTAAAATGGAATATTTTAAAGAAGAAATAGAGAACTTTGTAAAGAGAGGGTACAAAATATTCATTGCGTGCTCTACCGTAGAACGTACCAAAAATATTAAAGACTTCTTAGAAAGAAATGGTCTAAACAGTGTCTTATACAACCCCTCAATCCAATCCATTAGCCATGGCCAGATTATCATAGGGGAAGGGACATTGAGCGCAGGCTTTGAATATATAGAAGATAAAATTGTATTGATTTCCGATACAGATATTTTTGCCAATGCAAAGATTAAAAAAAATAGAAAGACTCAAAAAAATAAAAAAGCCATAAAAAGTTTTACAGATTTAAAACTAGGAGACTATGTGGTTCATGAAAATCATGGCATCGGAAAATATTTGGGTGTAAAACAGCTGAATATTCAAAGTGTCAAAAAAGATTACCTTAAAATTAAATATGGTGGAGAAGACATGCTGTATGTGCCTGTAGAGCAAATGGATTTGGTTCAAAAATTTATTGGCGCTGACAGTGGCAACCCCAAGATTAATAAACTCAGCAGTGGTGAATGGAAAAAGACAAAAAGCAGAGTCAAAGGCGCCATTGAAGATATGGCTAAAGAACTTCTAAAAATGAATGCCGTCAGGCAATCTTTAAAGGGCTTTGGATTTTCAGAAGATACTCAATGGCAAAGTGAATTTGAGGATGCATTTCCATACGAAGAAACTCAAGATCAACTCAAATGTGCTGAAGAGATAAAAAAGGATATGCAAAGACCAATGCCTATGGATCGTTTGCTTTGCGGTGACGTAGGATATGGAAAAACAGAAGTGGCGGCAAGAGCCATTTTCAAATGTACGGTGGACAGCAAGCAGGCAACCGTGCTGGTACCGACGACCATATTAGCAAATCAACATTACAATACCTTTTTAGAAAGATTTAAAAACTTTCCTATTACTATTGAAATGATCAGTCGATTTCGTACCGAAAAAGAGCAAAAGGAAATTATTAAAAAAGTAAAAGCAGGCAGCATAGATATATTAGTCGGCACCCATAGACTTTTCTCAAAAGATATATCGTTTAAAGATTTAGGGCTTTTAATCGTTGACGAAGAACAAAAATTTGGTGTTCAACACAAAGAAGCCATTAAAATGATCAAAAATTATGTGGATGTATTAACTTTATCAGCTACCCCTATACCCAGAACACTGCATATGTCTTTAGTGGGCCTAAGAGACATGAGCACTATTGAGGAACCGCCTGAAGAACGGTTTCCGGTACAAACCTTTGTTCTGGAGTATGAAGAAGACATGATAAAAGATGTTATCCTTAGAGAAGTTGAACGGGATGGGCAGGTATATTTCTTATTTAACAGAGTAAAAGGCATTAGAAGAATTTTTGCAAAGCTTCAAGAACTATTACCCGATGTCAAAATAGCCGTTGCCCACGGGCAAATGAATGAAAAAGAACTTGAGAACATTATGATATCCTTTATGGATAAGCAATATGACGTATTGGTGTGTACAACCATTATTGAATCCGGCATTGATATTCCCAATGCGAATACCATTATCATTTATGATGCAGATAAATTTGGATTATCCCAGTTATACCAACTGAGAGGAAGAGTAGGAAGATCTAATAGAATGGCTTATGCCTATTTTTGTTATCAAAAAGATAAAGTATTAACAGAGCAATCCGAAAAGAAACTGAAGGCTATTAAGGAGTTTACTGAATTCGGATCAGGTTTTAAAATTGCTATGAGAGACTTAGAAATACGAGGGGCGGGAAACCTATTAGGAACAGAGCAGCATGGTCATATGATGATGATTGGTTATGAGCTGTACTGCAAGCTGTTAGAAAGTACCATTAAAGAGCTTCAAGGAGAAACCGTCAGTGAATACCATGGGGAAGTAGCTATAGAAATTGAAACCAATGCATATATACCGAAGCATTACATTGAGGATGAGACCATTAAGATTGAGATATACAAAAAAATAGCTTATATCGGTTCCCAAAAAGAAAAAGAAGAAATGGAAGATGAACTCATTGATCGTTTTGGCGATGTTCCTAAAGAAGTGTACAATCTAATGGAAATTGCATGGGTTAAAGCCTTAGCTGAAAAAGCCGGAATATCTAAAATAAGTGAAGCCAAAGGGCATCTTGTTTTTGAATTTTACGAAAAAAATATTTTAAATCCTTATCTAATTAATGGACTGTCTATGGAATATGGTGTAAAAGTTTCTATTCATGCCGGTGTAAAACCCCTTGTTAAATATAGCTATAAGAAATATGGTGACAAATTACAAGAGTTAATTCGTTTTTTAGAAAAATTACACCAATTATCCAATAAACAACAGGATAATTAACTTTATCAATGGTATAAAATAATATATAATAAAATAAGTGTGCAAATGAGAGGAGAAAAACATGCAAAAGAAAATATGGATATTAATGCTGGTAATGATACTAGCTTTAGTCAGTATAATAGGATGTTCCAAACCCGAAGAAGAAACCATTGTAGCCGAGATCAATGATAGAGTAGTCACATTATCGGACTTTAACCAATATTATGTTATCTACTCCAGTGCCGCAGCAGGGCAGGCAGGAGATGATGAAGCCTTAAAGAAACAAGTGCTAACAGCCATGGTGGATATGGAGGCTATCAAAGAATACTTAAAAGATGAAAACATTGAAGAAGATGAAAAGGTCGATGAAAGCTACAATCAATATTTAGATTTTATTGAGCAAAATGAACAATCTAAAAAATTTATAGAAGATAATAATATCTCTGACGAGTTTATTAAAAATATGTTTTTAAGCCAATTATATGAAGAAAAATTTGTAGAAGAGATAAGAGAAAGTATTGATGTAGAAGCAGAAATAACCGCATATTATGAAGAGAATAAAGAAGCACAATTTACAATGGAACAAGTCAGAGCAAGCCATGTATTGCTGAAGACAGAAGAAGAAGCAAAAACCATCAAAAACAGAGCCGACAATGGAGAAGATTTTGCAACTCTGGCAATAGAAAATTCAATTGGTCCTTCAAAAGATCAAGGTGGAGATCTTGGATATTTTGGAAGAGGCCAAATGGTACAACCTTTCGAAGAAGCAGTATTTCAGATGGAAGTTGGAGAGATTAGTGATATTGTTCAAACCGAACATGGCTATCACGTTATAAAATTAACCGACAAAAGATCCGAAATACCTTTAGAAGAGGCTTATACCTACATTGAGTCCATAGTCATTTCTGAAGAATATGGTAATAAGATTGAAGAAATCAAAGCAGGTATGGATATTAAAGAATATGAGGATAAACTGTAAGGGCGTATAGTATGCGCCCCAATTTTTATTTTTTGGAAAATTTTTCGAATTTTTTTATTGACTTATGAATAAAATGTGTTAAAATTTGTTAGGTTGGAAATAATAGGCATAGTAATGCCTATTTTTTATGTGGGTAAATATCAAGATTTTTTACCCACATTGCGAATGACAACTCTGGACCCATTAGGGAGAGTTTGAATTACGCCGCAATTATTGAAAAGCTCTATTTAATTGAGTTACAAAGTCAGGCCTACATCAAAATTGTGTTAGGCATTATAGAATACTGTTAGGTCATGAAAGGGAGGATACCATGTTATTGGTGAGTTGGAGCAAATATAAAGCAATCATATTGTTAATATTTGTTTCATTAATGAGTGTGGTGATAGTGTTTTGCTACACAGCTTTTAAACCTGTTGAAATACCGCAAGAGGAGAGTATCATAGTAAGTGACCCTCCGGAACCATGTGTAGAGGAGGCCGATGCAAATGATACAATGAAAAAGTATGTACAACTGGATAATCAAGAAGATATGCAACTGATAAAAAATATAGAAAGTCATACACCATTGGATTTTGATACATCATGTATCATTATTTCATACGCAAGAAAATTCAATATTAAGCCGTCATTAATACTTGCCATGATCGATTTAGAAAGTAATTTTAACCAGTTTTCTGTAGGAACACATGAGGATAGAGGATATCTTCAGATTATTCCACCTACAGAAAAATGGCTCATAGAAGAGTTTGGTGAAGAATTGGATATGGAATATGATCCGGAAAGAATATTTGAACCGGAATACAATATCGGATTAGGCACGGCTTATATTAGTCTATTAAGCTCAGCTTATGGTGACAATATCAATAGAATTCTTTCTGAATACAATAGAGGACCTTATAATTTAAAGAAATTCTATGAAAAGCATAAAACTTATGAAACATCTTATTCAAGAAGTATACTTAAAAGAGAAAAAAAATACGAACATTTTAATGAGTAAAATGAGCCATATGGCTCATTTTAAATTTTCTAAATTATTATCTAAACACTCTGCATAAAAAGGTCGTTTTGGTAAAATAATATATTTAATGGAAATTTAGATAATAATTATAAAAATCACCGAAGGAGGATTATTATGAAAGCAACAGGTATCGTAAGACGTATCGATGACTTGGGTAGGGTAGTTATTCCAAAAGAAATAAGAAGAACATTGAGAATCAGAGAAGGCGACCCGCTTGAAATATTTACAGACCGAGATGGGGAAGTCATATTAAAAAAATATTCACCCATTAGTGAATTAAATGAATTTGCGGCTGAATACGCAGAGTCTGTTTATGATATTTTAGGAAATACTACAATTATTACTGATACGGACCAGGTTATTGCCGTGGCAGGCGGTGCAAAAAAGAGTTTTATAGATAAAAGGGTAAGTAAAGAAATAGAGAAAAGTATGCTGTCTAAAACAGTACAAGTGATCAACGAAAAAGATAAAATACTACCCATTACAACAGACAACATGGATGAAACCATAGAAGGAGAAATAATTGTACCCATTATATCTCAAGGAGATACCATAGGATGTATCGTATTCGCATCAAAAGAAGGAAGAAACTTAGGGGATATTGAGCTTAAGGTCGCAGAGACAGGTGCCAATTTCCTTGCTAAACAGATGGAACAGTAATTTTTCCTTAAGATACTTAACAAAAAATAGATATGATAGTAAAGTGAATGATATAGAGAATAAGTGACAGAAGCCAGGTTAGGTGTAAACAATGTATCCTTGTTTCTTATCTTATTCTCTATTCTTTTTTACCATTATGAATGATGTACCATATCGTATCCTAAAGTTTTTTTAAGTTTGGGATAACTCTTCCGTTTTTTTTTTGATATAATATGAATGTTAAAGAAATATAATATTCAATAAATATCGTTTTTGGAGGCTAAAATGGGCAGAAAAACTTTCGTACAGGGTGCAATCATTCTGGGTTCTGCAGGTGTTATCGTAAAAGTCTTAGGTGCTTTTTTTAGAATACCGTTAGGGAATATGATCGGTTCAGAAGGTATGGGGTACTATCAAACCGCATATCCCATATATGTATTTTTACTAGTATTGTCGACAGCAGGGATACCCACAGCAATATCGAAAATCGTATCTGAAAAAAATGCGGTAGGCAACAGATATGGTGCTCACCGCGTATTTCGTCTTTCATTTATTTTAATGTTTGTAATTGGCATAACAACATCGGCCATTTTATTTTTTGGAGCTGAATATATTGTTAACCTATTTAAAAATCCCGGGGGATATTACAGCATGATAGCTATTGCACCTGCACTATTATTTACCCCCATTATGGCAGCTTACAGAGGATATTTTCAAGGTCTTCAAGATATGAAACCAACGGCTGTTTCACAAATAGTAGAGCAATTGATCAGAGTTGCGATAGGTTTTTATCTGGCTTACATATTTTTGGCAGAAGGGCTTGAAGCAGCAGCTGCCGGCGCATCATTCGGAGCCACAGCAGGTGCTTTCGGAGGAGCTATACTATTAATCATTATCTACTTAGGAAGAAAGAGTCGAATCAATGAAGAGATAAAATTACAAAAACAAATTTCACAAGAGAGCTCAGCAAGTATTCTCAAGCGTGTTTTTGTGATAGCGATCCCTATTACTATTGGTGCCGCTATAATGCCTATCATGAATATGATAGATTTGACCATCGTAATGAGAAGATTACAATCTATAGGATTTTCAGCAAAAGCAGCCAACAGCTTATATGGCCAGCTGACAGGTATGGCTGGGCCTATTATAAACTTTCCGCAAGTGCTTTCTATGGGGATGGCTATGAGCCTGGTACCTGTTATATCCGATGCATTTGAAAGAAGAGATTATGGGTTTTTAAAACTTAATGTAGAAACCGGTATACGTGTGGCTATGCTCATAGGATTACCTTGTGCATTTGGCATAATGGCTCTATCTGAACAAATTATGTTATTATTATATCCAATGCAGAAAGCCAGTGCAATAAGTGCGGCGGCCAGTCTTTCCATCCTTGGCTTAGGCCTTGTGTTCTTAACTTTAGTGCAAACACTAACAGGCATTTTGCAAGGACTGGGAAAACCCTCTATTCCTGTCAAGAACCTGTTTATAGGTGGGTTATTTAAAATTGCAGCCACCTACATACTAACCGGAATAGCTTCTATCAACATAAAAGGTGCTGCATTCGGAACGCTTCTGGCTTATATGATTGCAACATTGCTGAATATTCGTGCAGTAATAAAATATACACACGCTAAAATTAATGTAGAACTAACGGTTATTAAACCTGTAATCGCTGTTGGTATCATGACCATTGCCGTAATAGGATCTTTTAAATTATTTAATAATATTGTAAGCTACAATCTTTCTACAGCGCTGGCCATTTGCACAGGTGCAGCTGTATATGGAATAGCTTTAATTGCTGTAAAGGGCATCACCTATGAAGATTTTAGTATGCTGCCCAGAGGTAAGAAACTTGCACAACTATTAGTAAAAATGAAACTGATGAAGAAATAATAAATCAAGCCCAGATTATTCATGGAAACTGGACGAAGAAAGGATTCTATATAAGATGTACACCAAACCCAATACAAAATCTCTCTACATTAGCAATGTTGATCCAAAGAGAGTGGCCTTAATTCAGGACAAGCTTAAGGATATTTTGGCTGATGATGAGCGATTTCAAGTATTAGAAAACAATGATTTATCAATACAATGTATATCTACAAATAAAAATGAAGATAATAATAGCACAGGGTATTTAATGGAAAATTTGGTGAATATCCTAAAAGGCCTTAGAGGAGAAAATGGATGTCCTTGGGATAAGGAACAAACACATGAAAGTTTGAAGCCATGTTTAATTGAAGAAGCATATGAAGTTATCGATGCTATCGACCATAAAAATATGGATTCATTGGAGGAGGAATTAGGAGATTTATTACTGCAAGTTGTATTTCATGCAAACATAGCAGAGGAAAAAAGTACATTTGATATCCAACAAGTTATAAAAAAAGTATCCCATAAAATGATTTATCGTCATCCTCATGTATTTGGAAACGTAAATGCCGAAAATACTGAAAAAGCATTGTTGACATGGGAAGAAATGAAAAAGAATGAAAAACAATTAAAATCCTACACGGAGCAAATGCAAGACATTCCCAGCCAACTCCCGGCATTAATGAAAAGCTATAAAGTTCAAAAAAAAGCAGCTCAAGTAGGTTTTGATTGGGATTATGTAGAAGATGCTTTTGATAAAGTCCAAGAAGAATTAAATGAATTATTGGATATTTATGAAGGCCAAGACAAAGAGAAAACACAGGAAGAATTAGGTGATCTGCTGTTTGCAGTGGTGAATGTAGCTCGATTTCTTGGCATAGAACCGGAACAGGCATTGAATACAACCTTTAATAAATTTATCAACCGTTTTAGCTATATTGAGCAAGAATCAAAGCGTATGGGAAAGCGTCTTGAGGAAATGAATTTAACCGAAATGGACCATTTATGGGAGGAAGCAAAAAAAAATTTTAGAAAAAGTGACAAAAAAGAAGGATTTTTTCAAAAGAAGTAGAATAATAATATTGGTATTGGCCTATTTAAAAAGGATTCTAATTATGAGGAGGTTATTTTGTGAACAAAGCTGAATTAGTTGCTAGCGTAGCAGAAAAAACTGGATTTACTAAGAAGGATGCTGAAGCTGCAGTAAACGCTTTCATCGCTAGCGTAGAAGGAGCACTTGTATCTGGAGAGAAAGTTCAATTAATAGGTTTCGGAACTTTTGAAGTAAGAGAAAGAAAAGCTAGACAAGGTAGAAACCCAAGAAAACCTGGTGAAGTTATTAAAATTCCAGCTTCAAAAGCACCTGTATTTAAAGCAGGTAAAGCATTAAAAGATTCTGTAAATAAGTAATGATAAAAAGAAAAGCAGCTAAACAGCTGCTTTTCTTTGATAAGAGGTAAATATTTTGAGAATAGACAAATTTTTAAAAATATCTAGGCTGATCAAAAGGCGCACCATGGCAAAAGAGGCTTGTGATCAAGGCCGCATTTTAATTAATGATAAACCTGCAAAAGCAGGAAGTGAAGTACAAGTCGATGATGTAATTACCATCATTTACAGCGGTTCTGAATTAAAAGCAAAAATAAAAAAAATAACTGAACATGCTACAAAAGATACCGCAAGCGAAATGTTTGAAATTATAGAATAAAGTAAGTATATCCTTAAAACAATACGGACTGGTCATGGCGACCGGTCCATATTTTTATATTCAACCATCCATCTTAAATCCTAAATCTAAAATCTTAAATCACACCTTATATTTACACTTTTTCCAAGAAACAAGAATATATTGATATATAGTAATGCTTTTAAAAAAAGACAAATATAAAGTAACATGACCTTAAAGTAATTTGAATGGTTTTAAATAGGTTGCGCAGTCTTGCGTTTGACCTACGACCAATAACTGAAAAACTCTATCCAATTGGAAATTGGAGAGTTTAGCAGTCTCAACGACGAAATCAGAGATTTCTGTTTCGTTGCAAATGGCAACTCAAATCAATCAAAGATTGAAGAGTTCCACTTGTATAAGACCTACATCGGAATTGGGCAGTGTCGAAGACGAAATTAAAAATTTCTGTCTCCTTGCATGAGACCTGCTATCAGAATCAGAGATTCTGGCTAGGGCTTCAAAATTGCTGTTAGGTCATAAAAGGAGAGTTATATTATGCAGATTCATGTTGTGAAACCGGGAGAGACTATATGGGGCATTTCTAATATTTATAGTGTATATCCAGACCGAATTATATCAGCAAATCAGCTTGAAAATACAGATAATTTAGTGGTAGGGCAAAATTTGGTGATTCCTATTCAAGGCAGGTACCATTTTGTTCAACCGGGAGAAAATCTAACCACCATTAGTAATCTATACGGCATTCCTGTTGATGAGCTCATAGCTATTAATGGTATATACAATCCAAATCTGGTGATGCCGGGATTAAGACTGTATATTCCTCAAGGATTTCGCCCGGAAATAGAAACCGCTGCATTTGTAGATTTAGCCATATCCCGAGAAAGGGCAGCGGAAGATATAGCTGAAGTAGGGCCATATCTGACCTACCTCAATATATTTAGTTATACCATGAACCCTGACGGGACGCTGAATCCACCGGATGATACAGCGGCACTCAATGCCGCCCAATACAATAGAAACCTACCACTTATGGTCATCACCAACTTTAAAGACGGAACCTTTGATCAAGATATTGCAACAGCAGTATTATCCGATGAAGCGGCACAGGATGTATTAATCAATGAGATACTGACGACCATGCAGGAGAAAGGGTATGTAGGTGTTAATTTCGATTTAGAATACTTAGGAAGAGAAAACAGAGAAAACTATGTCAACTTTTTACAACGAACAGTAGATGTGCTTAGACCTCAAGGTTATGAAGTATCTGTGGCGCTTGCTCCAAAACTATCGGAAGAACAGCTGGGAACGCTCTATGAAGGACATAACTACCAGGCTATAGGAGAGGTAGTAGACTACGTAATGATTATGACGTATGAGTGGGGCTGGTCCGGAGGTCCGCCTTTGGCCGTATCCCCTATCGATGAAGTCAAGCGAGTACTGGATTTTGCCGTATCGGTGATTCCCCCGGAAAAAATATTAATGGGAGCCCCTCTTTACGGCTACGATTGGAAATTACCTTATGAGAGAGGTGGTCAGTGGGCTAAAACCCTTGACCCGCAAGAAGCCATTGCACTAGCCGCTCAATATGGTGCAACCATCAACTATGATCCTGAAAGCCAAGCACCATACTTTAACTACTATGATGAAGACGGTGTATACCATGTTGTCTGGTTTGAAGATGCTCGAAGCATCCAAGCCAAATTCGATGTCGTAAAAGATTACGGATTAAGAGGTATATTTTATTGGGTGCTGGGAAACAAGTTTCCTCAAAACTGGCTCTTACTTAGCGATAACTTCAGAATATCTAAACAAGACCGAACCGTATAATATCAAATTAAGGGCGTATGTAATACGCCCCCAGGTTATCTAAAAAGTACTACAAAAATGAATACAGGTGTATGAATATTTGTTTTTTTGTGTTCATTTGGTCAGAAAATTTAGGTGGTAGATGGGCTATAAAAGTCGTGAACAAACAGGACGTTTGTTAGCAAACTTAAGTCATGGACGGCGATTGTTTGCGGTTAGACTTTTATAGTTCATATGCCATCAAATTTTCTCCAAATGAATGCATAAACAAATATTTATACGCCTGTATTCATTTTTCGATAGCCTCACGCTCCTGCTGTATTTTAAAATATAAATGCAGGGGTATATTACATACGCCCGAATATTAACATTAAATGATTTTAAGATTTCTTTTAAAATTGATTTTATAACAATTATTATTTTTAAGCATTTTGTATTAAAAACCGCCAGTATTGAAATAATAATCTATGGATAAAGCTTTTTTTGAGGAGGCGTTGAGCATCAAAGTAGGAATACCCGGAGGATTGTTATATTATCGATACGATACATTCATACATACCTTTTTTGATTCATTAGAAATTGAGTGTGAATATTCCATAAAGGCCAATAAAAAAATATTAGATATGGGTGTCAAAAATTGTGTGGATGAGGCTTGTCTGCCTATGAAAATATATCATGGTCATGCACAAAAACTAAAGAATAACTGTGACTATTTATATATTCCGCGTATCATGACGTGTGAAAATAATGAATCCATATGTCCCAAATTTTGTGGATTGCCGGAGATGGTCATGAGCGGTATCAAAAGGCATAATAATGTTATTGACGATCCTATACATATGAAAAAAAACCATGATTTGGTTCAATATTTCCTAAAAGTTGGCCAAGCACTGGGCGTTAAAGAACGCAAAACCATAAAAGCGTATAAAAATGCCTATAACAAACACCAACATAAAATTAAAGGCATATTCGATGAAGGATACAAGCATACCGTTTTTCTCGGTGGACATCCTTACAATATTTATGATTCCTTTGCCAATATGAATTTAATAAAAAAACTGCGTGAACATCAAATAGGTATCATAACAGAGGAAAGAGTCAATAGAAAAGATAAAGACCACGAACTGGGGCACCTTATTAAAAAACCATATTGGCTTTTTTTCAGAAACAATTATGGTGCATCAAAGTATCTTGCCCGTAATTCGCATATTGATGGCATTGTGTATATTTCTTCTTTTTCATGCGGCATTGATTCCATCACGATTGAAATGATGAAAAACAATTTACCCAATTTACCTTTCCTAGTCTTAAAAATTGATGAGCACACAGGTGAGGCAGGGATGAATACCAGAATAGAAGCCTTTGCAGATATGTTGGAAAGGAGGCGGTTTCATTGAAAATGACTTTCCCCCATCTAGGAGATGCCTATATTTTAGTGCACTTAGTTTCTCAAGAGATGGGAGTAGATTGCGTCACGCCCCCACTCAATAGTATTGATACGCTGGAAAAAGGCTCAAAATACTCACCAGACGAAATATGCCTGCCTTTTAAGCTAATGGTAGGCAATTTGATTGAGGGCATTGAGCAAGGCGCAGATACGGTTGTCATGGTTTCCAGCCCGGGGCCTTGCCGCTTGGGAGAATATGGAGAGCTCCTTAAGTCTATATTAGACAAAAAAGGCTATAAGGTAGACTGGATACTATTAGACACCATAAAGGATATAGGAGCACGAGAACTCCTAAGACGAGCCAGCCATATCTGGAAAGATAGAAAAAAAAGTAACATTGAGTGGTTACTCTCACTAAAAAATATATATCAGATTGTAAAAAGTCTCGAAAAACTGGAAGAAACAGCCAGATGGCTTTGCGGTTATGAAATTAAAAAGGGACAGATAAAAAGATTACTGCTTCAATGTAAAAAAGAAATGTTTCAATCAAAAAGCATTGCTGAAGCGCATAAAACCATAGAAAAATACCAAAGCAGAATCAATCAAGTGCCATTAGATATGAATAAAGACCCTGTTAAAATCGTGCTGACAGGAGAAATATATTCCTTAATTGAGCCTTTTGGTAACCATTACATAGAAGAAAGATTGATGGATATGGGCGTTAGCTTCTATAAAAGAATCTCCATAGGCTGGTGGATAGAATCCACCATAGTAAAACCATTTAGCAGACAAAAGACCATGAAAAAAAAGAACAGCTATTTAGACCACTGTATCGGGGGCTATGCTAAAGATACCATAGAAGAAGTCATAGAAGCTAAAAATAAAAATTTTGATGGTGTCATTCAGCTGTTACCCTTAGGGTGTATGCCGGAAATTGTTACCAAGTCCATTATTTCAGAAATGAGCAATGATTTAAATATAAAAACGCTTACCATGGTACATGATGAGATGAATGGAGAAGCAGGGTATGTTACCAGGATTGAAGCGTTTATAGATATGTTGCAAAGGAGGAAATATCATGTATTATTTGGGCATTGATGTGGGTTCTGTGAGTACAGATATCGTATTGCTGGATAACAGCTTAGAGGTTGTTCAAGAAATATACCTAAAAACCAAAGGCAGCCCCATAAAAGCAGTTTATGAAGGGCTAAAACAACTCAGTGAAAAATATGATAGCAAACAAATATCCGGTGTTGGAACAACCGGAAGTGGAAGAGCCATTGCGTCAGCGATTACCGGCGCAGATATCATAAAAAATGAAATTACAACCCATGCCATAGCAGCCAGTATTACTGACCCTGAAGTCCAAACCATTCTGGAAATAGGAGGACAGGATTCTAAAATCATCATATTGCGGGATGGCGTTATATCCGATTTTGCCATGAATACAGTTTGTGCAGCCGGAACCGGCTCCTTTTTAGATCGTCAGGCAGAACGATTGGGCATTGACATAGACCGCTTGGGGCCCTTAGCATTAAAAGCCAAATCTCCTGTAAGAATCGCCGGCAGATGTGCAGTATTTGCTGAATCGGATATTATACATAAACAGCAATTGGGATATGGTGAGGAAGACTTAATGGCGGGATTGTGTCAAGCCATGGTCAGAAATTATATGAGTAATCTGGCAAAAGGAAAAGAAATTAAAAACAAGATTTTTTTTCAGGGCGGCGTTGCCGCTAATGCAGGGATAAAAAAAGCTTTTGAGGAAGCCATCGGCAGCGAAGTAATGGTTCCCAAACACTTTAAAGTTATGGGTTCGGTAGGAGCAGCTGTTTTAGCTAAAGAAGCAATAGAAAAAGAGAAAAAGAAAACACTTTTTAAAGGATTTGATATTCTTAAGCATAACATTACGACAAAAAGTTTTGAATGTAATGACTGCCCTAACCATTGTGAAGTGATTATGTTGTATTCTAACAATGGGATCATTGGATGTTTCTCCGACCGCTGCGGTAAATATCAAGATGTACCCCTGGAAAATAAATTGTAACATACTCTAATCAACTTCTAATATTCCTCTAAAAATGGTCTAATAACCATTAGATATACTAATACCATAAAATAATGAAATCTAAAAAACAGGAGGTTTTAGTATGTCAGTAACATTAGATAAAATTGATACCATTATGGAAAGAGCCAATGTAAGCTATCAAGAAGCAAAAGAAGCATTAGAAAAATGTGATGGCAATTTAGTAGAGGCATTAATTGATCTTGAAAAGGGAGAAAAGATAATAGTAAAAAAGAAAAAAGTGAAACAAGACTTCAGTCAAAAAGGGGTGTCGGCTTTTGATAAAATCGTTGACAAGATTAAAGAGATGCACCAACAAAAGTTTAAAATTATGAAAGCAAAAGAGATTATATTAAGCATCCCTCTTACCATTGCGGTATTGCTCATATTGATAACATTCCCATTTTCAGCCATTATCTTAGGTTTACTGCTGTTAATAGGGTATAGAATTTCAATAAAAACCAATGATTCTGAGATAGTGGTTAATGATATGGTTGCAAAATGTGATCATGAAGAGTAGATTTCTCTAACACAATTCTAATATTCTTTTAAAGACGATCTAACAAGGGTTAGATATACTTATACCATAATGGATAACTTAATATTAAAAGAATAATAGATTTACAGATTAACAAGATAATTGTGAAGACGTTTCTAACGAGTCTTCAGTTAACATAGAGGACAGGTTTTATAAAACCTGTCCAAATTTGAGTATAGGATAAATTTGATTCACCAAAAGACATCCTATATAATAAAAATTGATATATATTGATATATTAAGTATAAAGAGCTTATTATAAACATTGGAGGCTTTGCTTATGTCTATTTCTTTAGACAAAATAGATATTATTATGGAGAGAGCAAATGTAAGCTATCAGGAAGCCCAGGAAGCCCTTGAAAGGAATCATGGGGATTTGGTAGATACACTTATAGATTTAGAAAAAAAAGATAAGTTAAAAAAGGAAATCACCCGCAGTGAAAAGAAACACTATGGCAATACAGTTGTGGAAAGAATGATAGAACAATTTAAAATCATGCATTCTTATGAATTTCTCATAAAAAAACAAAAACAAATGATTTTAAAATTACCATTAACCATAGCAGCACTTTTGATCGTTTTAGCCTTTCCTTTTTCACTGATTTTTTTAGGCTTGCTGCTTTTGACAAAATTTGAACTATCCATTAAAACCAAAGATAAAGAATACGTCATAAATGATTTGGTTAAAAGAAACGAAGACGAATAAACTTAAACTATTTTTGAGGGGTGTGAACATGAAGAAGAATATTTTAATTGTTGAAGACGATTTAAAACTGGCAAGGTATATTGAATTGGAGTTAAAGCATGAAGGCTTTCAAACCTATTCAGTGGCAGATGGAAAAATGGGGTTAGATGAAAGTTTGACGGGGAAATATGACTTAATTATTTTAGATATCATGCTTCCAATCATGAACGGGATGGAAATATGCAGAAGAATCAGGCAGAGTTTAGATGTTCCTATTATCATGCTGACTGCCCGTGGAGATACGATGGACAAAATTGCGGGATTAGATTTTGGAGCAGATGATTATGTAACAAAGCCCTTTGAAATAGAAGAGTTTCTTGCAAGAGTTCGACGCTTTTTTAGAAAAAAAACCAGCAACTCAAATCAACTATCCAGTGAAAAACTACAAATCAATTTAGATAGTCACACCTGTCAATATGGTGAAGCAATCATCAACCTCTCTAAAACGGAATTTGATCTATGTGTGTATCTCATGGAGAATAAAGAGAGGGTGTTGACAAGAGAGCAAATATTAGAAAATGTATGGGGATTTGACTATTATGGAGAAACCCGTGTAGTAGACGTTTATATTAGATATTTAAGAGAAAAAATAGATGATAAATTCAATAAGCATTTTTTCCAAACGGTTAGAGGTGTAGGCTATATATTCAAAGATAAGGGTGAGTAAAACTTGAATCCGAATGAAGAAAAATCCAAAACATATGAATCCATGGCAGACCGCTTTTTATCATTATTTCGCTTTAATATTACCTTCAAGATGACCCTTGAATTTACCATAGCGTTTATAGCGTTTATGATTTTAATGAACATGATCTTTTATATGGGAATTAAAGGATGGATGTATTCACAAACCTTCAATATGTTAAAAGAAGCAAGTAAGCACATTGAAGAAAATGTTGCAGCAGTTTATTCTCCAATATTGGATTTTGAAGAGATAGAATATTTTTTCTTTGATGAAGCGACCAAAGCGTTAACCCAGTCCAATTCAGCAGAAGTCATTTCTTATGACGCATATGAAAAAAGCAGAAACCCCATCAATTTTTTTCCAAGGAATAAACCCGAATACTATTACTATAAAAAAACAATCAGTTATGATAATCAACTGATGATATTAGTGATGCGAAAAAATGCTCTTTCCAGTCATAAAGAGATAGACTTTCTATGGAGCGTATTTATAGGCATATCCATTATTTTAACCCTTATGGTATGGGTTTCCTCATCTCGTATTTCTCATAAGCATCTAAAGCCGTTGAGAAATATGACACAAAGAGTAAAAGACATATCTGTAAATAATTTAGATACCAGAATCGATATTAGAGGCACAAAAGACGAACTAAAAGATCTGGCATTTACATTCAATAACATGATGGATGAAATCGAAAATTCTTATGAGAAACAAAAACAATTTGTATCCGATGCATCCCACGAATTACGTACGCCTATTGCGGTTATTAAAGGGTATGCAAGCATGGTCAATCGATGGGGAAAAGAAGATGAAAATGTATTAGACGAAAGCATTAAAGCCATTGAAGACGAGGCAAGAAATATGCAAAGCCTAGTTGAAAGCTTACTTTTTTTAGCACGTCGGGATAAAGGAACCCTTGAAATGGAAATGGAAAGATTTAATGCCAAAGATTTTGCTAATGAGATTATAAAAGAATCCGGCTTAATCGATTCAAAGCATAAAATTCTTGGATTTATTGAGTACGATGGCGATATCTATGCAAGTCCGGACAAGCTTAAACAGGCCATTAGGGTTTTTGTAGACAACAGTATGAAGTATACCCCTGAAAATGGCGAAATACATGTCAGCCTTAAAGCATCACAAAAAGATGTGTATTTTGTCATTAAAGATACAGGAGTAGGTATTTCACAAGAAGACTTGCCTCGAATTTTTGAAAGGTTCTATAGAGCAGACCAAGCAAGAACCAGAAATGATAAATCAGGTACAGGTCTGGGCCTGGCAATAGCCAAAGTCATCATCGAACAGCATCAAGGAAAAATTAATATCGAAAGCCAACTCGGAAAAGGAACAACTATAACCATTATATTACCAAAGAATATCTAGTTAGCTATAATCAAAGTAAGGGTTGTTAAACAACGCTTTATTAATTACAATCAGACGATTTGATGAAAGTTTCACTCATTAAGGCGCAATGACAAAAGGTCAATATTTAATAATACGCTTGCTTATGATTTATGTTGAGAGACATTGGGTATAAAATTTTCATTACGAAATAAACAAAGGGATTTAAATTTAAAAAATACTAGAGTAAAACGGTCGGTGCCCTAAACCTCTGCTAAGTAATTGCAACCCTTTGGTTTTAATTCCGTTGCACTGCATTAAAACTGGTATTTCTCCATTACAAATTATATACCAAATATCTCCTGTAGCTAATAATACGTATTCGTTCAACGAGCCTCTTATTTCTCAAACGCCTTCTCCAAAACATCCATTGCTGTCTTATACCCTAAATCAATCAACTCTTTTGAATTCTTTAAATCAGCCGGGCTGATTTTTTTAGTATTAATATCTATAACCACATCAGCCTTAACCATTGCTCTTCTGGAATTGGCATATTGAGCGATTAAAAACGATTTTAGGATAAGCTCTGCAGTGCTTCTCGGCTTCCAAGTACTGAATTCGGGTGTCAAATTAACTGCAATAACCAAATCGCATCCTAGATCCTTAACCGGTGTAACCGGCACATTATCCATAATCCCCCCATCGATCAGCATCATATCCCCTTGCTCAATAGGTCGAAAGATACCCGGGATGGCACAGGATGAACGAATGGCTGTGGGGATATAGCCTTCCTTGAAAATAATTTCCTTAGCTTCTAAAGCATCCACTGCAACAGCTGAAAAAGGCATCTTTAAATCTTGAATGTTTAAATGGATTAAATACTTCTTTAGAAAATCTTCCATAGGCTCTGTAGAAAAGATGCCTTTAATTGGAATAGAAGGCTTAGCCAAACTACTCCAGTGAGTAGATAAAGCTATTCTCTCAATCTGTAAAGGCGTTAGCCCTGCTGCGTAAAATACGCCTGCAATAGACCCTGCGCTGGTACCGCTGATACAATATATAGGAATTTCTAATTTTTCTATGGCCTTTAATACGCCAATGTGTGCCATACCCCAAATAGCACCGCCGCCTAAAGCCAATCCGATTTTTTTGTTTTTAAATATAGAAAAAAATGACCGCATATTATTCTCCCTTAAACCTAGATTATTCGCCATAAACTTCAAAATATTCCTTTTACATAATATCTATTAATAATCTTGGTAAATAATTCTTTTTTTAAAATTGTAACATATTAATATCATAATTCATATGATATTTAATGACACTCCTGCTTAGCTGTAGCTACATGGATTGGAGGGATGAGTATGGAACAAAAAATAGAGCAACTGTTGGAAGAACTTGAAGAGGAAGAGACTGCTTTATCCGAGAAAAAAGGTCTTCTAGATGGTATGAACATAGAATATATTCTGATAGCGATTGTTTTATTATTCGTATTTGCAAAAAATGACGGAGGAGGAAGCTTACCTTTCTCATTAAATTTGGACCAAGATGATCCTGAAGAAGCCTATGATAAAATCTCAAGAATGAATCATTTGGTCAAAGACATAATGCCTTATTTTGGGTTAAACATGAGAAACATGTTTTCCTCAATAGAATCCTTACTTAATATTGCTGAAAACGTTTATGGCATGAACAGCGGCGTATACAAAAAAAGAGTAGAGACTATGGGTGAAATAGATGTACCCAAAAAGCCCATAAGAATATTAGAAGCTGCTTCACCCTATCTAAGAGGTACAGGTAAAGAAAATATAGATAAGTTTCTTACTATAAACAGTAAAATAGAAAGAATTCAAAATAATAAAGATGCCAGCATATTAGAAAATGGAAAAGAAGTCTTAGATATATTGGACTTAATTAACGTTAAGCCGGCAAGAGAATTAAAACAAAGAATAACAACCATAAGAACCCTAATGAATCTTTTAAATGAATAAATATAATGAGACATATATTAGGGCGTATTGCATACGCCCTTTATTACTATGCTTGTAATGAATTTTCTTTCTGCAATGATTGACTTCTCATCTGAACGATAAAATCCAGTTTAAGCAATTGCTTGTACAGCACAAATAGTATAATAGAATACCCGATTACCAAAACAGCTGTAGCTGCTACGCGAGGTAATAATAAATATGCATAGGGTACACCGGATATCATGGAAATAAACTTTGTATTCATAAACACAGATGTAGGCAGTTCGGCCACATATACCAGTCCAAGCATTTGAATGAATCCTACAGGCTGCTTTTCTACTAATTTAATGAGCAGCCCTGATATGATACCTATCAATGCAGCGGACAAGGTGAATCCAGGGAAATATGGAAATGGCGAAAATAATAATGTACCCAGTACATCTCCTACAACACCCACCATAGCCCCGGCTACAGGGCCAAATAAAATACCGGATAAAATAATAGGGACATGCCCTAAGCCTGCTCTTACGGCATTAGCTCCAAAAATAGGAATATAAAAAGACAGGAATCTGGTGAGAATGATGTTGGTTGCAACAAGCAAAGCAAGTGCAATGAGTTTGTTGGTTTTCATTTGTATCACTCCTTTTTTTCTTTAGAGCCACATACTACACCAAAGAGAAAAGGTTGAATACTCTTTAATGCAATAGCGGATGCAGTACCATACCGCGAACCAAAGTTCTTCGTTTAAGGGCAACATCCCATCCCTTAACACTTAACGCATAATACTTACTCTATTGCTTATTATCATATAAACTTTTAAACTGAAAGTAAAGTGAAAAATTTGCTAAAAGATGTTTTCTAAACTAACCAATTCATTTCTATGAAGAAAGTGCAGTTGATCTTTAATAAAAGCTAAACGACCCAAAGATGAAGGGGCATCTTGGTATTGGATAAATATTTTAGCCTCGGATATAGCATAAGTCACTTCCATAATGTTGTCTTGATCTAGAAACAAATGGTAGATAGACTGGTGGGTATTCCACCTTTCGGTAAAATAATCCAAAGTATCTAAAGCTGCGTCCCAATCTTCCTTAACAACATATTCATTAACTTGATTATCAATAGAAATAAGCTCATTAATAGAATCATTCATATAATCCATAACAACGAACCATATTGCAACCACAATCATAAAAGCTATCAGCGCAATGATTAAGGTTCTCATTATGTATTACCCCCTTTATCCTTTCTATGAATATGAAGCTTACCGTTTTCATCAATATAGCAGAATAATACTTCAGAATATTCACTAATGCAGCTATGGTCCAATTGATTTTTTAGCCAATCTTCGGTGAGATTAAGCGTCTTTAATGTATCTTTGTATAAATACCCATCCATAATAAGCGGTAATGACATATGATTAATGGTTGGTGTTAGATTGATATCCTTACGTGTTAAAGGACGATTTTCCGGTTTTGGAATAATGCTGAGATCACCATTGGTTTCTAAAATAGCATATTCAATCTCTTCCAGAGAGGGATAATCTTTGGCACGAACCTGCTCAAGCAAATCATTAATGTTCATACGAAGTTTTCTCATTTCTTTTTCATCAATTTTACCTTTATTAATAATGACACTGGGTTTACCGCATAATATCATACGCGCTCGTTTGCTTTTTAAAGCAATGTAAGAAATCAAAACTTGTATCAACAGTAATGTTACCAAAGCAGTTATACCATTCATTAAAGAAACATCGGTATCTTCCATAGGTAAAGCCGCCAATTCTGCTATCATTAATGTTACGACCAACTGAAACGGCTCTAATTCTGCAAGCTCAGATTTCCCCATAATACGGACAATTAATAAAACAAAACTATATAAAATAATCGTTCTAATTAATATAACGATCATAAGTAAAAAACACCTCTCATACGATTCAAATTCAAAAGTTATTACCAATAATATAACCTTGTACACTTTTTTTATACAAACGTGTTTTTACTTAAGTCACTAATTTTAACATTGCTTTTGACCGAAAAAGCGAATGAAATATTAGCTTGTAATATCATTAAAATTAAACAAAAAATTAATAATGGACTTGGGATATGGCAAGATTTAAAAAAGACAATAGAGACGAAAATAGACCTTATTTTTTATGTCATAGCAAAGAATGAACTGAAAAACGCTTACCAATCAAACTGAAAAGAAGCATAAAAAAACGGCTGTTCCAGCCGTATTAATAGTATTCCAACTATATGGAATATAGCGAAATTAAAAATTATACCCATGAAATGATGTGATGTTCTTTAGATTTTCAAAGGATACCCCCATAACAAATGAATGCTCAATGATTTCATCCAGCAGAAGATTGGACAGTTTTACAGTATAGCCGTATTGATTCATTAAGCTTTCCATCATATCAACATTAAATTGAAAAAAATAGCTCAATTGCACTAAAAACTTTTTCCTTGGAATGGATTTATTCTTGTCGTCAATAAAGTTATAGAAGCTTTGATGAGGAAATCCATATCGTTTCAATTTGGCAGCAATATTTAAATCTTGATCTGCTTCTAAAATAAACTCTTGGCGTTTATATATATTTACATCTCTAAAACGATTAAGTTGAATTTCCTGGTTTTTAATGGAAAAATCTGTGAACTTCAATGACTGTCTGATAATAAAATTAAAATCAAATTCTTTCTTAATACTATAGTTTTGCTGGATCAGTTTAGAAAAGATTTTAGAGTTAAATCGAATATTGTCTTCAACAGCCAACCGAATACTGGAGTTAATATTTTTTTCTTCATTAAAGCTTTGAATCATTTCTTGTGTCATGTCTTTACCATTATGATAAAAACTTGATTTGGTTTTGGTAATATTGATGATGTCTTGTAGTTTTTCATTACTGTTAAAGGCATCCATATTTTCAGTGTAAAAATTTTTCCAGCTGTGATAATAATGAGGGCTCTCCTCGGTATGTGCATTAAGTCGGTTAATCCAGTCCCATATTTTAAAGAAATCTGTTTCACTCAGCATTTTAGTATTTAATAAATCCATATCATAACCCCTTAATTATAGTTGAACAGTGGTTGAACGGTCGTTCCACTATCGATTAACTACTGTTTAACTATCGTTCCGCTACTGTTCCACTATCGTTTCACTATTGCTCCACTATATACATTGTACCATAGTTTTCCATGAAGTTGGAATATTAAAAGATAAAAAAAGTGTCGAATTTTTATAGAATATAAATTATCCCAGATTATTATTGTAGTTTATGACAAATCGTATTAGAATAGAGGTAAGAAGAGGAAAATATTGGGCTGACTGCGTAGGGAACGCGCTTCGCGCCGTTTTGAACCTGTAAAAAGGCAGTCCAAATGTAAAGGAGAAGAAAAATGATAAGAAACTATATGGAATGTGTTGTTGATAATTGGATGCCTAAAATACTTAGCGAATATGATGATATATGCACATGTGAAAGATGTATCGAAGATATTAAAGCAATTGCTTTAAACGGGCTAAATCCTGCTTATGTTGCCACACGAAAAGGTGAAGTGTATGCTAAAATAAATGAACTTCAAGCCCAATTTAGTACGGATGCTATAAGAGAATTGACAAAAGCCATTGAGATTGTATCCAAAAATCCTAAACATGATTAAATAACAACCTAAAGATATGATATAACCTTATACATTTAATGTTAAAAGTCACTTCTTCTCAGATCTAAAAAGATCGTAGAATTTCATTAGAATTATATATAAATTGTAATATTTTTATAGATAGGTTTTCTTTACTATTTTGTTAATGGGCCTAAAATAATTGCTAAACTACCCGATAATAATAAGGGTAGTGTTTTTGTTGTGCTTAAATTCATAGTCAAAATTTTTTGGAGAAAGAATTAATATAATTTTAACCTATAACCAATGGTGAAGTATTTGAAAGCACTTTACAATATCTGTTATTTAATATAAACTAATAAAAAAAATAGACAAATTTTGACTATAATCGCTAAGACAAAAGGGTATTAAAATTGGATAGGAGGCATATTATGGCAAATCAACGTGACCCCATGATCGACATGTACGTTCATGAAACATTCCAACTGCTTGAGCAGCTGGAGAATGTTATTCTTGACAGTGAAAAAAGTGATAACATGAAACAGGCTATTAATGAAATATTTAGAGTGATGCATACCATTAAGGGTAACTCTATGATGATGAAATATGATAATATTGCAAGCTTGGCACATGTTACGGAAGATTTGTTTGATTATTTAAGAACCAATGAACCTCAAAATATCAATTATTCCCAAATTACGGATATTGTTTTGGAATCAGTAGACTTTTTTAAAGACGAGGTAACAAAAATACAAAATAATACACCATCGTCTGAGGAAGCTGAAGAATTAAAAGAAGTGATTGTTGATTTGCTGGAATCCTTTAAATTCATGGATTCTGGAGAAGCAGTAGAAATAGAGCATGAAGAGGAAAAGCCTCAAGAAAAGATAGAAGCTGATGAAGAAAAGGCAGACCGTCAAGTGAGTGGTCAATATGAAAATCTTTATTACGTGAAAGTTGTTTTTGAAGAAGACAGTCAAATGGAGAATATTCGTTCCTTTAGCATTGTACATAATTTAGATGAATTTGGCTGTGACATATATCATTATCCTGAAGATCTGGAAGATATGGAAGAAGGCTTAACTCGAATAAAAGATCAAGGCTTCCAGATGATTTTGAATTGCAAACAAAATATCAGTGAACTTAAATACTATTTTGAAAGAGTATCATTTTTAAAAGAGCTGGAGCTTAAAGAAATCTCAGAGGAAGAATTTGAGTCATATAGAGCGGGTTTTAAACACCATGAGTCCAATAAAATAGAAGAGATATATGAAACAGAAAATAAAGAGATCCAATTAGAAAATACCGAACAAAAAGAATTAGATGTAAAAAGTAAAAAAACCACTGAAACAAAAAAAGAAATGCCAAAGAGTAATAATCTGGAACAAACACAAATCAAACAACAAAAATATATTAATGTTGATGTAGACAAACTGGATTTATTGATGAACCTGGTAGGAGAATTAGTGGTTTCCGAAGCCATGGTAACCCAAAATCCGGAGCTTAAAAGTCTTAATATTCAAAGCATAGAAAAAGCAGCCGGACAGATGAGAAAGATCATCAATGAAATTCAAGACAATGTTATGGAAATACGAATGGTGCCGCTGTCCATGACCTTCCAAAGAATGAATCGAATTGTAAGAGATATGTCGGTTAAAACCAATAAAGATGTAGATTTGGTTCTAATCGGACAAGAGACAGAAGTGGATAAGAACATCATCGAGCATATAGCAGATCCATTAATGCATCTGATCCGAAATGCTATTGATCACGGCATTGAATCACCGGAAGAAAGAAAACGTAATGGTAAAGAAGAAAAAGGCACCGTAACTTTAGAAGCAAAAAATGCCGGTGGCGATGTATGGATTATAGTTCGCGATGACGGAGAAGGTCTTGACAAAAACAGTATACTGCGTAAAGCGGATGAGAGAGGGCTATTGAAAAAGCCTATAGAAGACTACAGTGATAAAGAAGCCTTTGCACTTATTTTTGAAGCGGGTCTTTCTACTAAGCAAGAAGTGACCAATTTCTCCGGACGAGGGGTTGGAATGGATGCCGTTGTAAAAGAACTTGAAAAAATTGGCGGCATTGTGGTCGTAGAAAGTGAAAAAGGACAAGGAACAAGCATGATTCTTAGAATCCCCCTTACATTAGCCATCATAAATGGTATGGTCATGAATGTGGGAGACAATAAATTCACCCTTCCAATTACTTCAATACGAGAATCATTCAAAGCTAAGCGCAAAGACATTATTGAAGATTCAGACAAAAATGCAATGATTATGGTAAGAGGAGAATGTTACTCTATTGTTCGAATACATGATAGATATGGTCTTCAAACAGACATAACGGATTTTGAAGAAGGTATCTTTGTCATGCTGGAAAATGAAGATTATAAAGCTTGCTTGTTTGTAGATCAGTTAATCGGGGAGCACCAAGTCGTTGTAAAAAGTTTCTCAAAGTATATTAAAAAGATAAAAGGTATTTCTGGTTGTGCACACTTAGGTGATGGGGGAATATGCCTCATATTAGACCCATCAGGATTAATTGCATAATGAGAGTCCGCTGATGCTTAGGAAAATATTATTTGAAACTTTAAGGAGGGATAGCCATGGAAGCAACTAAAATGGATTTAACAAGTAATGGTAATCAAAATGGTACCAATGACCTACAAGAAGAAAATGTGGATGAAGTCACCCAGAAAAACTTGACGTTTACCATTGGTGATGAAATATTTGGTATCCAAATAGAAAATGTTACCCAAATTATAGGCATTCAGCACATTACATACATACCAAACCAAGCAGATTATGTAAAAGGCGTTATCAACCTTAGGGGTCAAATCATTCCGGTAATGGAAGTCAGAACAAAATTTAAAAAACCGGTTATCGATTACGATGACCGTACTTGTATTATTGTAGTCAGCAAGGATGAGATTACGGTTGGATTAATTGTAGATCGGGTATCTGAAGTCCTCAATATTAAGGAAAGTGAAATCTCCGCAACACCAACCTTTAACAAAAAGGAGCGTGTCGAGTACATAAAAGGCATTGCACATGTCAATGAAGATATTATTATGCTTTTAGATATGGACAAAATGCTGGATATTGAAAAAGAATAAATAACCTAAAGGGGAAGACATGAAAATATCGGAACAAGAATTTAAAAAATTTTCTGAGTACATAAGAAGTAATTTTGGAATCTCACTTTCCAATAAAAAAGTTACTTTTTTAACAAGCCGATTGGGTAGCTTGATTGAAAAATCGGGCTTTAAGACTTTCTCTGATTATTATAATTATGTCACCAACGATAAAAACGGTGATTCAGTTATTGAAATGATTAATAAAATAACCACCAATTATACTTATTTTTTCAGAGAAGAAAAGCATTTTGAGTATTTGAAAAATATTGTATTGCCCTATGTCATCGACAAAGAAAAAAATGCAAGAGATTTAAGGATATGGAGTGCCGGATGTTCTTCGGGAGAAGAGCCCTACACTTTACAAATGATTATTAAAGACGTACTAAAAGAGCAATGTTCAAATTGGGATACCAAATTATTAGCAACCGATATTTCAACAAAAGTTTTAACAAAAGCTCAGAACGGTATTTATTCTAATGAATCTGTAGAAAAAATGCCAAAACATTGGCAAGACAAATACTTTAAGAAATATAGTACAGATAGTGTTGTTGTAAAAGATATGATTAAAAATGAGATCATCTATAGAAGATTTAATCTCATGCATCCGTTTCCTTTTAAGAGAAAATTTCATATCATATTTTGCAGAAATGTTATGATTTATTTTAATAATGAAACTAAAAACCAACTTATAAACAAATTCTATGAATTTACCGAACCGGGAGGATATTTATTTATTGGACATTCTGAAAGCATAGACAGAAATCATTCAAAATATAAATATTTACAGCCTGCAATTTACAGAAAGGAATAGAATTTATGAAGGAGCAAACCATTAAAGTTTTAGTTGTAGATGATTCATTGTTATTTAGAGAGACTTTTGCAAAAAAATTATCTGAAGATCCTGGAATAGAAATTGTTGCTAAAGCAAGAGATGTTTATGAAGCTCGAGATATGATTATCAAATATCGGCCGGATGTTATGACCCTGGATGTCGAAATGCCAAAAATGAATGGTATTGAATTTTTAAAAAGGCTCATGCCCCAATATCCGCTTCCAACAATCGTAGTCAGTGCCGTCAACGACAAAGTATTTGATGCCCTCAATGCAGGTGCTGTAGAATTTGTAACTAAGCCAGGCTCTCATAATAATATAGATGTGTTTATTAAAGAGTTAATTGTCAAAATAAAGATTGCTTCAACAGCAAAAGTTGGTTATCATAAAAGGACCGTAAGAAAATCAAACCATATTCCTAAAAAGACGACTTCTGCTGAATGCGATTTATGTGATAAAATAATAGCAATAGGGGCATCCACAGGAGGCACCAATGCACTTTTTGATATTTTAAAAGCATTGCCTTCTGGATATATGCCTGGGATTGTGGTGGTGCAGCATATGCCGCCGGTGTTTACCAAACTCTATGCTGAAAGATTAAATAAAAATTGTTCTCTCGAAGTAAAAGAGGCTGAACATGGAGATGAAATTTTACCGGGACGCGCTTTGATCGCACCGGGTGGATTCCATATGAGGGTGGTCAAAAGAGGAAAAAGAACCTACATAGAGACTGAAAAAGGAACAGAGTTTAATAAAGTCAGTGGTCATTGCCCTTCTGTTGATGTGTTGTTTCATTCTGTATCAAAGCATATTGGCTCAAAAGCAGTAGGCATCATCCTAACAGGCATGGGAAAAGATGGTGCGGAAGGGTTACGGGCTATGAAACAACGAGGCGCAAAGACCATTGGACAGGATGAGGAGTCCTCAGTGGTATATGGTATGCCTAAGGTTGCCTATGAGATAGGTGCAGTGGACAAACAGATGTCATTACAACGGATACCCAATGGTATTATGAAGCTTCTCGAGCAAAATTAAGGTTCACGTATTGAAATGAAATATGAAAATACAATTTCCATAAATCATTAACGCTTTATATTTATTGGGAGAGTTTAACCGTATTAAGGGAGGTAAATATTAAATGTCTAAGAAAGTTTTAATCGTAGATGATGCAGTTTTCATGAGAATGATGGTAAAAGATATCTTGGAGAAAAATGGTTTTGAAGTGGTTGCCGAAGCAGAAAACGGAGTAGTTGCTGTAGAACAATACAAAGCGACATCGCCGGATGTTGTGACGATGGACATTACCATGCCTGAAATGAATGGCATTGAGGCATTACAAGCTATTAGAGGGTATGATCCCAATGCAAAAGTTATCATGTGCAGTGCCATGGGCCAGCAGGCAATGGTTATGGATGCTATTAAGGCCGGCGCAGTAGACTTTATTGTAAAGCCTTTCAACGCTGAAAGAGTCATGGAAGCCATAGGTAAAGCTGTTGGCTAAAAGACCTATTTTTATTCACCAACCAGGTAATGAGGTGATTGGATGAAGAATGTTCTTTCTCAAGACGAAATTGATTCGCTGATCAATGCACTTTCTACCGGCGAATTGGATACTGTGGAAATTGAAGAAGCCAAACATAATGTCAAAGATTATGACTTTAGGCGACCCAATAAATTGTCTAAAGATCAAATACAGACATTAAGGGGTATACATGAGAATTATGCCAGGATTGTATCGAATATATTATCCAACCAGGTGAGGAACAATGTTAAGCTGGTTATTGCGTCTATTGAACAGGTAACTTTTGGAGAATTTGTAAGATCTATACCAAACCCAACCATTATGGGTTATTATTCTTGTGATCCTTTAGATGGGATATGCATACTAGAGCTCAATCCGGATTTCTGCTTTAGTATGATTGACCTTTATTTTGGAGGTACAATGTCTCATCGTTTTAATGTACGGGAATTTACAGATATCGAATTGATGATGACCAAAGAAATGATCAAAGGTATGATTGATAACTTTAAAACCGTTTGGTCAGATGTGATTGAGCTTTCGCCGGAATTAGAAGCCATAGAAACCAATCCTTTATTGCAGCAATCCTTACCCCATAATGAAACCGTCGTACTCATGACCTTTAAAGCACAAGTATTAGAAGAAAACTCATTGATCAATTTATGTATTCCCTATAGAACCATAGAAAAAGTTGCAGATGATTTACACGCAAAAAATTATGACATCATGAAATCAAAAGGTGACAGCCATGTCTATAAGGAGCATATCGAAAAAGCTTTGAAAAACGTAAAATTAAATACCAGCGTACTCCTGGGAAAAACGAAAATTGCTGTAGAAGATTTTGTGGAGTTAGACGTAGGCGACATTATAGAACTGAATACAAATTTAAGTCAGCCAATGAAGCTGTTTGTAGAGGATAAAGAAAAACTATATGTTCAACCTGGACTTTATAATCAAAAACTGTCTGTTCAGGTAGTGGGCGATATTGGAAAGGATGCAGACGAAGATGAGTGATAAATTCTTATCTCAGGAAGAAATTAATGAACTACTGAAAAAAGAAGCGAGTATAAGACAGAGTGCTGATGAAGATTTACTGTCAAGCACAGAAAGAGATATTCTGGGTGAAGTCGGAAATATATCCATGTCTACTTCTGCAACCACTTTGTCAACGCTTTTGAATCGTCAAGTTCATATTACAACCCCAAGAGTCAATGTGACAACCTTTGACCAAGTAGTAGATTCATTTGAAATGCCTTATGTTATCTTACAGGTTCAATTTGAAGATGGTCTGCATGGTACCAATGTTTTGCTGATGTCTATCAAGGATGCTTCCATTATTGCAAATCTAATGATGGGACAAGACGGCTCAACCTATAGTGAAGAATCTCTTTCTGATTTCGAATTAAGTGCCGTATCGGAAGCGATGAACCAAATGATAGGTTCAGCGTCAACCGCAGTATCGACAATGCTTGGCAGGCGAGTGGACATAGACCCTCCAAGTACTCAAGTCGGGAGACAGAAAGAAAAAATAGAAATAAAAGGCTTATCGGGTGATGCAAAACTTGCACGCACAGTATTTAATTTGAATATTGAGAATTTAATGGATAGCGAGATCATGCAGTTATATTCTTTAGAAACGGCTAGAGAGATAACAGGCATCATGATGGGCAGTATTAGTACCGATGCAGCACCGGAGCCGGAGCCCCAACCCACCCCGCCTGTACAACCAACCATAGAACCTGAACCACAAGAGATGCCTATTTCAACTCCTGCGCCTTCTCAACCACCGCAACCACAAGTTCAAGTACAAAAACCTCAGTTTGTACCCTTAAATGACACATCCAAACATGTTCAGGCAAGAAATATTGACCTGATTTTAGACGTTCCATTGGAAATGAGTGCCATATTAGGCCGTACCCAAAAATCCATTAAAGAAGTCTTGGCCCTGGAGCCGGGCTCTATTGTGGAGCTTAATAAATATGCTGAGGAGCCCTTGGATATCTATGTAAACGGAAAACTAATCGCACAAGGAGAAGTCGTGGTTTTGGATGAGAAATTTGGCATTCGAATTAATAATATTATAAGTGCTAAAGAACGTGTAGAATCTTTAAAATAAATTGATAAAAACACTAAACTAATTTAAAAAAATTCCGATATATGGTATAGAGGTAATAATACCAGCTATACCAAGGTGGTGAGAATATGAAAATCAATGGAACCGGATACAGCCAATATATTGAAAAAGTCTATAAAGAAAACAGAAAAGACGTACAATCCAAAAAAGAAAACATAGCTAAAGATAAAAGTGACTCCATAGAAATTTCTAGTTCATTTAGAGAAATACAAAAATACATCGATCAAATGAAAGAGGCCCAGCCAGATTATGAAAGAGTGGGTCAAATTAAGGACGCCATTGATGCTGGAACCTATCGCGTTTCATCTAAAGAGTTAGCAGAGAAAATTGTTCAAAAGATAAAAGAACAATTATAAAAAGAAGTCTTCTTTGTAAATAAAGAATGACTTCTTTAAAATTGATAAACGGAAATTAATTAAATACATTTTACTAAGATAATAATTTTCTATCAATTATAAAGAGATTTTCTTATATATTAAATGGTGATATTGACTTGGAATTGGAAAATGGAATGATTGAGTATTTGTTTTATAAGAATTAATGCTTCTGCAAATATAATGTAATTTCCATTGATATGTATAATTAAGGCGATTTCTTTAGAATTGAAAAAGGAAGTCAGAGATACCAAACAAGCAAAATTGCTTATGATTTTCTATCAATTTAAATAAAGAAAGGCTGTGTGGCATGTTACACATTTTAAAAGAACAAAAAAATATATTGGTCGAATTAAAAGAACTATTAATAGAAGAAAAACAAGTCCTTATCCAAAATGATGGAGGGGCTTTAAATACATTAGTCCATAAAAAAATTGAACTTATAGAACGTTTGGATAAGAGTGAAAAAGTCAGAATAGAAAAATATCAAGACAAAAAAATAGATGAAATAGAAATGCCTATAGAGGAAAAATATCCTGTCAAAAAATTGGCCCAGGATATTAAAGCTTTATATCAAGAAATTCAAGAATACCAAAAGATTAATATTATGCTGACACAACAATCTATGGATTATCAAGACACCATGATGGCCATTATTAAAGAAGCCATAGAAAAATCCGGGAATATTTATGGTGAGAGTGGTAAAATGGAAAACAAACAAAATGCTTCAACCACGTCCCTTAATACGTCAGTCTAATTGTGAGGTGAAAACAAAATGGCAAATTTATTTGGAACTCTAAACATTTCAAAAAAAGGCATGATGGCTCAATCTTTTGCTATCAATACCACCAGTCATAACATATCCAATGCCGATACACCTGGATTTTCCAGGCAGAGAGTGCATATGCAGGCTTCTTCGCCTTATACATATTCCGGTATTGGACAACTTGGTACAGGCGTTGACGTAGTCGGTATAGAAAGGATACGGGATGAGTTTTTAGATGCCCAAATTTGCTATGAGGTTTCTATTAACGGAAGATATGAAGCTTCACAAACGGTTTTGGAGCAGGTAGAAATGATATTCCTAGAACCTTCGGACACGGGCTTAAACGAATATATGACTGCCATGTGGGACAGCTGGGAGGAACTGGGGAATTACCCGGAAAAATCCAATGGTTCAACCTTCGTAGCCGGGACTTCAAAAACCTTTGCAGATGAACTTAACCGCATGTCCCTGCAGCTTGATACTCTAAAATTGGATACCATCAGTAACATTGAAGGCAAAACCTATGATGCCAATCAATTAATTCATGAAATACAAGAATTGAGTGATCAGATATATAAATTATCTACTAAAGATTTAAGTGCCAACGACCTGATGGACAGAAGAGGTTTGATGATTGAAAAGTTATCGGCCATTGTTAACGTTAATGTGGATTATGATGAATTTTCCAGAGTGAAGATTACAGAAGCTGATACAGGGTCAAATATAGTATTGTTGGGCTTTAATACGCAAGAGCCTGTAACCAATGAAATGTCCACCATTCGAGGCGTAACAGATTTAGGAGCAGGTGTTCAGGAGATAACTGTCGTAAGAGGCGGCGATATTTCTAAAACCTATACTTTTACGGTTTCCGGAAAAGACCTTTCTGACGGGGATATCGTCTATGCGGACCCTGCAGAATGGGAGGCCTATGATGCAGGAGGGACTCCTTCCCCCCCAGACCCTGTTCTAACCAAGGCACATTTGAGAGAAGGGGAGCTGGCAGGCAACAAAGCAGCCATAGAAAAAATAGATGAATATCACACAGAACTGGATCAATTGGCCTTCACCATAGCAGAATCCGTTAACTTAGTCCACGGAGGCGGTGCCAATAATATAGATTTCTTTACAACATCAGATAGTGCAGCAACGATTAATGCCGCAAATATTCAAGTCAACACAAATATCTTAGATGATGTTAACCTTATTAACAAAGGAGTAGATGGGAATTCAGGGGATGGAGATGCCTCAAGAGCATGGGCTGTTGCACAGCTCAGAGAAGTAAGTCTTCAACTGGATCACAGTAATTTTGAGACCTATTTAACGGCACGATACGATGCCGGCACCATGGAAGTGACTCCGGATCCTTCCGGAACCAGCTTTCAAGGCTATTATAAGGACGTTATACTCAAAATTGGGATAGATTCTAAGCAGGCTGAAGATGGTGTTGAAAGCCAAACGACCCTTTTACTGCAATTAGGGGAAAGAAGAGAATCTATTTCAGGCGTATCCATTGACGAAGAAGTGGCGAATCTGGTACAGTTCCAAAATTCCTATCAGGCCAATGCAAGAGTGATTACCACACTAACTGAAATGCTGGATACATTAATTAATAGAATGGGTCTTTAAAATAAAAAATGGATCAAATAAATAATATATTTTGCGCATAATACAAATGAACTGGGCGTATGCAATACACCCCTACAAAATAAAAGAACCGTAGGAGCGTATTGCATACGCCCAACCTATTGCAAACACTATCACTTTATTATTCTAACCTCTTGGAATAATAAATCTGATACCTTTATTCCTTTTAACAATATAAAGACATTTCAAACACCTAATAAAAAAAATAAATAAACCTCTAAAATAATTCCCCTATAATCCGATAAAAAGAATAGAACCAATTATTGAAAACAAGGAGCGAATAATCATGCGCGTTACCAATAAAAGCCTTATGAATAATTATATGAACAACTTAAATACAAACTTATCAGCCATGAAAAAATATCAAAATCAGTTGGCAAGCGGAAAAGAAGTCTCAAGACCCTCTGATGATCCCTTTAGAGTCATACGGGCAATGGGCTTTGATACGGCCATCCAACAAAATGGACAGCATTTGAAGAATATTGATTATGCACGAGGATGGGTGGATGTCACAGATACCGCATTACGAGGGACAGTAGGGGCATTACAAAATATTCGAGGACTAACCATAAAGGGTGCTAATGGAGATAAGTCCGATACCGATCTGAGAGCCATTGCAGAAGAAGTCGATCAAAACATTCGACAGCTGGTACAGTTTGCCAATACCAACTATGACGGCAGGTATGTTCTTGGAGGGCATAACACATTGGAACCGCCTTTTGAGATGACAGCTTCAGGGCAGATGGCCATTGCTCATGGTGATAATGGAACCATTATCAGGAAGCTATCTCCTCAAGTGATGATGGAGATTAATGTGGATTCTCAAAGCTTTTTTAACGGTCCGACAGAAGATCTGGGAACTACCCTTAAAAACGTATACGATCGTCTTCTTGCCGGAGATCAAACTGCTCTCTCTGATGACTCTCTAATTAAACTGGATGAACAAATCAATAAATTTTTAAGCTTGTCTGCTGAAGTGGGAGCTAAGCAAAATCGCTTGGATGCAGCCTATAAAAAGAATGAAGCTGACACCGATAATATGAAAGAGCTTTTATCTAAGACAGAGGATATTGATTTTGCTGAGAAGATCATGCAGTATGCTATGATGGAGAATGTTTATCAGGCCACTCTTGCCACCGGCGGAAAAATTTTACAACCCACACTATTAAATTTCTTAAGATAAAATATAATGTAAGGGCGTATTGCATACGCTCTTTTATTATAATAAAATTAATGTACAGATTTCATTAATAATTTTAATTTAGATTTTCAAGTATCAATTAATATTGAAGGAGAAATAGTAAATGATAATACAAACCAAATACTTTGGACAACTTGAAGTAGATCAAGCAAAAATAATCACTTTTCCAAATGGTATATTAGGATTAGAAGCATACAAGGCATATGCTGTATTTGAAATGCCGGACAACCCAAAGTTCAGATGCCTTCAAAGTATAGAAGAAATCCAAGTTGCGTTTATCTTAATCAATCCTTGGGATTTCTTTAAAGACTATGACATAGACATTTCAGATGAAGAACTCAAAACCATACAGATAAAATCCATAGAACAGATTGTTGTTTTTAATATAGTTACTTTCCAAGAAAATATAATGGAAAGCACAGCCAACTTGCTAGCGCCTATCATCATCAATACCGATATAAAAGAGGCAGCTCAAATCGTACTACGAGAAGATCAGTATACCACCAAGCATCCAATCTTTCATCAAAAGGAAGGTGAATAACATGCTGGTCTTAACAAGAAAAAATAATGAAAGCATCATGATTGGCAGCCATATCAAAATCAGTATCATCCAATGCGAGGAAGGAAAAGTAAAGCTGGGAATAGAGGCGCCTAAAAACATCAAAATACATCGTGAAGAAATATTTAATACCATAATAGAAGAAAACAAAAAAGCCAACCAAATTCTTCCCAGTACCCTACCCCAATTAAAAAACTTATAGCAAAAAACTTATTCCCTAAAACACGGAATAAGTTTTTTAATTTATTTGCTTTAGTAACATTTCACAACCTCCCAGAAAAAAAATTCAAAAACCTCCAAAAAAAATTAAAAAAAAACAAATGACAACCGATATATAAATATAGGACCAAAAAAATTGTAAAGGCCTTTAC